>CALFUP010000058.1 GCA_937929875.1 uncultured Cocleimonas sp.
GGGGTGTCATTTTTAATTCTAATTCGTTTAATAGTAAAATCAAGACCAAAGTAACAATAATGTTTAAAATGAAATACTTATAATATATTTCTAAACAAGAATATCCTTCACTAACTGAATCCAATAACTTGCACCTGCAGCTGATATTTCATCGTTAAAATCATATTGGGTATTATGCAACATACAACCACCTTCTGGTTGTCCTGCGGGTACTTCGCCATTACCAATCCAAATATACGCACCTTGGTTAGCATTTAAAATAAATGAGAAGTCTTCAGCACCCATGCTAGGTGACATATCTCGTAATACATTTTCAGATCCAACAACTTTTGCCGCCGAATCGGCACATAATTGTGCATACTTAGGCGTATTAATTGTAGCTGGATAACCTTCTGAAAAATATAAACTACCCGTGGTCCCCATGGCAGAACAAATATTTTCAACGACTGAGTGCATACGTTGTTTAACCATTACCCCAACTTCAGGTTCAAAATATCGTAATGTACCTGTTAATTGGATCGTATTGGGTATGACATTAGCGATGCTTCCAGCTTTAACCATGCTAATGCTTATAACAGCTGATTGTGTAGGAGCAACATTACGCGATACAATAGATTGTAAGGCAGTAATTACATGTGCACCTGATAATACAGGATCAATAACTTGGTCTGGCATTGCAGCATGACCACCTTTGCCGCTTACAGTGATGTTAATAGTTTCTTCAGCAGCCATGACAGCTTTGTCGTGAACCGCAAATTTTCCTACCGCTAGTCCTGGCCAATTATGCATTCCGTATACAGAATCACAAGGGAACATATCAAAGAGCCCTTCTTGAACCATTTTTTCACCGCCATGCCCACCTTCTTCGGCAGGTTGAAAGATGAAGTGTACAGTACCTGCAAAATCGTTATGTTGCTTGAGGTAAACAGCAGCGCCTAATAACATCGTACTGTGACCATCATGGCCACAAGCGTGCATTTTTCCATCGTGTAATGATTTATGTGCAAACTCATTCATTTCCAGAATAGGGAGTGCATCCATATCCGCACGTAAGCCAATACTTCCACCTTTTCGAGAACCTTGAATACTTGCAACAATGCCAGTCGTAGCAAGGCCACGATGCATTTTAATATTATGTTTTTCTAGAACGGAAGCTATGTAATCGCTGGTAAGTAGTTCTTCAAAACTTAACTCTGGATGCTGATGTAACCAATGGCGCCATGCGATCATTTGCGAATGAAATTCAGATTTTGCTGGTATAGCCTGTTCCGACAAATTCGAATTAGTGGTTTGAGTTTTACTATCAATAACTGATGACATAGGGTGCCTTTTTAGCTTGGTTTATTTTTAATTGTGTTTTGAACACATAAACAACTAAGAGATTTTAAATAATTGATTGTGGGAGTGTAATGCAACTTACTCTATCCAACCAATTTCTTCTGCAGTTTTTGAACCTATTACGACTTTCTTTAGCGATAGTGGAATAATAGCTTCAGTTTGAGAAATTGCTATCCTTCCTCCCATAATTTCTGCTTTTTCTTGGGGGTACAGTGGCTGTTTATTGCTCTCAGCTATTCCATCTGGATAATATGGTATTCCATTGCTTAAATCATACTTATCCGTTGCGCCAAGCGTATGAAATATTTCATGTAGTAAAACCACATTGTTTTGTTCCTTTTGTTTGGTGCTGGCAAATAAGTAATTGATGGCTATTTTTGCTTTTTTTAAACCAGTTGAGTGTCCTAACGTTTTATGTATTTCAGGGTCATAATATAGTGCATAGGCTTTGACCTGGGCTTTTGGACCTGTGTAGTTGTCATTTCTCCATGACCAAAAACGGAGTTTAATACTCCACCACATCACATCTAAACCATTTCTAGTGGAAGGAATGATTGGCGGTAAAGACGTTAATTCAGGTGCTAAACTGATTCGTAAGGGCTCATTCAAATCCTTAGAATATTGCTTGCCTTGAGATTCCAATAATCTGTTGATACTTTCAAAGTGGCTATTTTGTAGCTGATTAATATATTCTGCAGTATTTTTACTGCCATCCGCATTAATTGGGTATATAACTACCCGTAACGATCTTTTCCAATCTGTAGCTCTTTCATTACTTAAAAAAGTATCAATACCGATATAGGCTAAAACCAGTAAGAGTAGAGTGATTCTGATTGTTTTAAAATTCATAAATTATTTTTTAGTATGTATTGATATTAGCGGCTTGAGAACGTCTAAGTTAGCACAATATTGTACTTCAAAAAGAAATGCTTATATTTAATAAGTGCTATTTCATGTAACATCGAAAATTGTTAATTTAATTTCGATTAAATAAAAATTTGACCGTTTTAGGAGAAAAGAATGTCTGGAATCACCCGTGATCAAGTCGATGCGTTGCTTAAAGAAATACAGGATAAATATGTAGAAAACAATCTCATTGCAGCCAAAATGGTTAAAGATGTTGTGATAGATGGAACCAAAGTTTCAGTTTCTATTGAGCAAAACTACCCCGCTGGTGAATATAGAGAAGCGCTGGCCGCTGAAATTAAAGCTAAGCTAGAAATTACTGATGGTATTGATAGTGCAGAGGTTCAAGTCAAACAAGTGATAAATGCTCACTCAGTACAAAAGAGTTTAAAGCGCATTGAGGGAATCAAAAACATTATTGCTGTTGCATCGGGTAAAGGCGGTGTAGGTAAATCTACCACGTCGGTGAATATAGCATTGGCTCTAGCTGCTGATGGCGCAAGCGTTGGAATGCTAGATGCGGATATCTATGGTCCTAGTCAACCACGTATGTTGGGTATTAGCGGTCAACCTCAATCAGATGACGGCAAAACTCTTGAACCAATGGAAAACTATGACATTAAAGCAATGTCGATTGGTTTCTTAGTTGAAGAAGATACGCCGATGATTTGGCGCGGTCCTATGGTAACTCAAGCACTTGAGCAACTACTGAATGATACCAACTGGGGTAATCTAGATTATCTAATCGTAGATCTACCCCCAGGAACGGGAGATACGCAATTGACCTTATCGCAAAAAATTCCAGTCAGTGGTGCGGTGATTGTTACGACACCTCAAGATATTTCCTTGCTTGATGCTCGTAAAGGTCTGAAAATGTTCGAAAAAGTTGAAGTGCCAGTGTTGGGTATCGTTGAGAATATGAGTATTCATATATGTAGTGAATGCGGCCATGCAGAACATATATTCGGTCAAGGTGGTGGGCAGCTTATGGCTACTGAATCTGACGTTGATTTCTTAGGTGCATTACCATTGGACTATACAATTTGTCAGTTAGCTGATGAAGGAAGACCTACTGTTGTCTCTGAGCCAGACAGTAAAAACACTCAGTTATATAAAGATATCTCTCGCAATATGTCTGCGAAACTAGCGTCTAAGGGTAAGGATTACAGCAGTGCATTTCCTAATATTGTGATTCAAAACACCTAACGATTCGTTAAGTTTACTGATTATTTTTCAAATACTTCATAAGGGCATCGCTATTAAATAGACATTACATCTGGCAACGCCAAAAAGACAGAATCAAGACGTAACTTTGATGCCATGTTTAGAGCTGTCAAAAAGTTATATCGAAGATTCTGCCTTGTTGGCTAAACTCTATAGGGTGAGCTTAAAAGTTTGCATGATTTTTTTAACTCCGTTGTGAAAACAATAAGCATTCCCTCGAAGAGTTACCTAGAATCTAAATCATGTAAGTTCGCAGATTAAATGTCTATTTGATAGTGGTGCCCTTGAGGTTTCTTGTGGAGCATTTTTGTTTTAAGATACGCATCATGAATATTATAAATAAACGAATAAATCACCTTCTTGTTTTCACCATACTTTTCCTCTCTAGTTGGCTTTCAGCATGTAGTTCTAGTGGAATAAAAGGCATTGCTGAATCTCCAACAGTACAGGTGCATAAAGTTGAAATGGGTAATTTTAGCTTTAGTGGAGGATCTGCTACATTTATATTGAATATTACTAACCCGAATAGTTTTCCAATTCCTTTAACTGGATTTGATTATGGATTGAGTTTAAATGGAATCGAAGTCGCGAATGGCATTAAACAGGAGCGTCTGACGATCGGAGCTAAGCAAAGTCAAAAGTTGGAAGTACCTCTTCTATTAAGCTTCTCAAACATGTTGAATATGTTGCCAAATTTATTCCGAACTAGAAAAGTTGATTATGCTCTTGGTGGAAAACTACACTTCCCTTGGATCAAAATTCCTTTCCAGCGCACTGGCGGCGCAGCAATTTAATTACATTCACAAAGCATGAGTTGAACTAATTTACTATGAGCATCAAATCAGATAAATGGATCCGCAGAATGGCGGAGCAAGAAGGCATGATCGAACCTTTTGAATCGGGTCAAGTTCGCGAAGAAGAAGGTCAAAAAATAGTATCTTACGGTACTTCAAGCTACGGCTATGATGTCCGCTGTGCTGATGAATTTAAAATATTTACCAATATAAACTCTGCTGTGGTTGATCCCAAAGCATTCGACGAAAATAGCTTTGTTGATATTCAATCTGATGTTTGTATTATTCCACCCAATTCATTCGCATTGGCGAGAACAGTTGAGTACTTCCGGATTCCACGTAGTGTATTGACTGTATGTCTTGGTAAGTCAACCTATGCTCGTTGCGGGATTATTGTTAATGTAACGCCACTAGAACCTGAATGGGAAGGTCATGTAACTTTGGAGTTTTCTAATACTTCACCGCTGCCTGCGAAGATTTATGCGAATGAAGGTGTGGCTCAGATGTTGTTTTTTGAATCTGATGAAATTTGCGAAACTTCCTACAAAGATCGTGGTGGAAAATATCAAGGTCAAAAAGGTGTAACGCTTCCTAAGACATAGGAATGATTCGATATTATTTCACCATTCTCTTGTGTAAAGATCTTATCGTATAATATTCTACATAAATAATATAAAAAAGTAGGGGGGTGTCATTTTAATCACCTCTCTTCTCATACAAAGGTTTTAAGATACTGATATTCAGTACCTTTCTGTTAATGGGTAATCCCTAATGCCACATCCTGCGCGTACACTCCTCCGTCGTCTTAAAACGCCGCTCTTGGTATTACTCGTTGTTTATACCGTTTCTATTATTGGCTATATGCTTATTCCTGGTGTGGACGATAAAGGTCAACCCTGGCAAATGGGTTTCTTTCATGCGTTTTACTTTGTCAGTTTTATGAGTACAACAATTGGGTTTGGAGAGATTCCATATCCTTTCACTGACCAGCAACGCTATTGGACCTTGGTTACTATGTACGCCACTGTGGTCACTTGGTTGTACGGTATCGGTGTCTTCCTCAGTATTTTTCAAGATAAGATTTTTCTCAATCAAATCACAAGAAGTAAATTTTCACGTCGAATTAGTCGGATAAAAGAACCTTTTTATGTCGTTTGTGGCTATGGTGATACAGGTGTTCAGCTCACTCGATTATTGTCAGAGCACGGCCTTAAGACGGTTATTATCGATACCAACGCTGAACGTATTCATGCAGTAGAAGATGATACTTTTAATGTTAGGCCAATAACACTATGTGCCGATGCTTCGCAATCAGAAGTATTAGAAATGGCGGGTATTACACATCCCAAATGCATTGGAATTATTAGCATCGTCAATGATGATACGGTAAATCTAACCGTTGCTATTGTTGCTCAACTTCTGAACCCTAAAGTGCGTTTAATCGCAAGATCAGAAACTCCCGAAGCTGAAGCAAATATTTTATCCTTTGGGGCAAATGAGGTTATTAACCCGTTTAATATTTTTGCCTCTCGTTTATCCATGGCAATGCAATCACCCAATATGTATTGCCTATATGATTGGATGACTGGCGAGCCCAATGCGAAAATGAAAGAGCCACCAAATCTTAAAATTGGAACTTGGATTATTTGCGATTTTGGACGATTCGGAAGAGCTTTATATAAATATCTTGATAGAGATAAGGTCAATTTAAAATTTATAGAGAGTAATCGTGACTATGACGACTTGCCATTAGGGACCATTATCGGGCGTGCCACTGAGGCACCATCGCTAAAAAAAGCAGGGATTAAAGATGCAGTAGGTATTATTGCGGGCACGAATAATGATGCAAATAACTTATCTATTATTTTAACTGCTTCGGAATTAAACCAAGATATTTTTAGGGTAGTTCGTCAAAATAGAGATAACAATTCGCATTTATTCAAAGTGGCTGAATATGAAATGCTCATGCAACGTGGAGCAATAATTTCTAATACGATATTTGCTTTTATCCGTACTCCGCTCTTAGCTGAATTCTTAAGAATTGCCTCACGCTTTAAAAATGAAAAAGCAGGTGAGCTAGTCAGTCGCATTGCGGCAATAGTAGAAGATGATATTCCTAAAATATGGGAATTCAGTTTATGTAAAGAAGAGGCGCCAGCTCTTTTTGATCATATTCAACAACATCAAATGCATTTAGAGGATTTTCTCATCGATGAATCATTTGAGACCCATGATAAGCATAAAATTCCCGCTTTATGTTTATTTATAAAACAAGATCAAGGCAATGTATTGTTACCGGAAAAAGATCGATTGATGCACGTTGGTGATCGTTTTTTATTATGCGGATCTAGAAATACATATAAAAAGTTTGATGCGATTATTAGAGATCAAAAAGCATTGGCTAAACACGTTAAAGTTGAATGTTCTACAACGTATTGATTTATATGTAATATAAACTAAATATAGTGCAGTTAAAATTAGGGGCTATGCTTTTTTAATAATGAGAATCCTCCTGATTTCCGACCTCAAGCTATTGCTATAAGTCATCGAATAAATCTAGATGACTTGCTCGCAAGGAACGTAAATATCCAAACTAATTTTGATTACATTATTGCGATGGATAGCGAAACGATGACCACAGCTTAACTTCAATAATCTACAGAAGCAGACATCAGAAACTAAGAAAGAATCCTGGATTTTTTTAGTATTTACACAGTAATGACTTAATGAAGAAGTGTCTGATCCATATTATGATGGTTCAAATGTATTTGAAGATATATTTAAAAATGGTGAAAGATGATCGCATGGATTAATCAAAACGATACTATCTGAGATAGCCTTGGCTGAAATTGAACTATTGCACCCTAACTAGCAAAAAATTAGTTAGGGTGCAATTTGACTTAAAAATTGTATTATGAATGCGTTTTTTTTTAATCGAATGAGAGATTAAAAGAAATCATTAATAATCTAATCCTCTTTCACAACTGGCTTATCAGAAGCTGTTTCTTTTGCTTTAGCTGCTGGAGCAGATTCTTGTTTAACTTTATCCACTTTTGGTTTCTTTGTCGTTGTACTTTTGGTTTTTGGTGCCTCCACATCAGTATCAGATTTTTTAGTTGATCGAGTCGTCTTAGTCGTTGTTGCAACACTTTTTGCTTTGGCTGGAGCACGTTTTTTAGCTGCGGGTTTAGTTTCAGCTACCTTCTCATTTTTCACTTCATTTTTTTCAGTAGTAGTTTTGCTAGCCGCAGCTTTAGCTCTTGGTTTGCGAGCCGGTTTAGCAGCTACTTTTTCTGTTTCCGATTTTGTTTCAGCACTAGTCTTTCTTCTCGTTGTTGAAGTCTTTGTGGTCGGTTTTTTATCAACAGCCTTTTCCGCAGTTGTCTTGTTTTCGACTTTAACTTCTGTCTTTTTAGGAGTTGCTACATCAGAACTAGTTTTTGTATCTTTAATAGTCTCAGCCTTGGTAGTAGATTGCGTAGGACTTTTATCTGCTTCCGGTTTAGAGCTACCGGCTCCATCTGTTTTTTTAGGGCTACTTCTTCGAGTAGTCGTTTTAGTTTTTGCAGGTATATTTTCAGATCTCTCTGTTGATTTTGTTTCTGGCTTAGTTTCTGATTTGGCTTTTACAGTTTTCGGTGCTGCAGGAATTTTAATTTCTAAAGGTTCCTGGTTTTTTGGATCAAGATTATCCTGCTTTGGTAGTTTGTCTTTTGCCTTCGTTTCTGGTTTTCTTGTGTTTGTAGCTGCCTGAGATGAAGTTTTATTTGCATCTTGAGCGTCATTGTCTGTAGAAGGTTTATTGTCTTGTCTATTATCTACTCTAGAATCCTGTTTGCCTCTTCTAGGTCTATTATTATTTCTGTTTTTAGGTCTTGATTGCTTATTACCTTCATTGACATTGGTAGAAACTTCATTTGTTTTAGTGTCAGTTTGAACATTACCGTTTACTTCTTCTTGCTTGTTTTTGTCATGAACAGGTTTGTTACGATTTGGCGTATTTTTATTTTGTGGGTCTTTAGGTTTGTTTGCTTGGTTTGGGTTCTGTTTATTTCTATTTTGGTTGTTACGACGGTTATTGTTGTTGGTACGATTGTTGCTATTTCGTGTATTTTTATTGCGGTTTTTATTTGTGTTATCAGTGCGTTTTTGAGTATTCGCAGGACGTTGACGAGTAGTTTGTTTTTCTTCAACTTCTGACTCTACTTTTTTACTACCAAATAGAGCACTAAATATTCTGCTAACGACACCTGGGTTTTTACTCTCTTGTAAGGCTTGTGGAGCTGGTGCAGGGTTTGCTGGTGCTACATTACTAACCACAGCCGTTTCTACATTCTGAGGCATCGTTTCTTTAGTGCTTTCGACATCTGCTTCTTGATGACTTATTTGTTTGTAGCTTTCTGATGCTTCAAGTTCTTCTACATCACTTTCTTTACGTCGTACTATAGAATAATGAGGCGTATCCATTTCTGGATTTGGTAATACCGTCATCTGTAAATTATGACGTGCTTGAATCTCAGTTAATGTTTTACGTTTTTCATTTAATATGAATGTAGCAACTTTAACGGGTGTTTCAGCCATAACTTCAACAGTGCCTTCTTTCATTGCTTCTTCTTCCATTAGGCGAAGAATAGAAAGTGCCATTGATTCAATACCACGAATAGATCCTTGACCACTACAGCGAGGGCATACAATCTGACTTGATTCGTCTAGAGATGGGCGTAGTCGTTGACGTGACATTTCGAGTAAGCCGAAACGTGAAATACGCGCTATTTGGACACGAGCACGATCTACTTTAAGCGCATCACGTAATTGGCGTTCGACAGCACGTTGATTCTTGTTAGGTTGCATATCAATAAAATCGATAACAACAAGACCACCTAAATCACGTAGTCGCAATTGTCTCGCGACTTCAGCAGCAGCTTCAAGATTATTATTAAGTGCGGTTTCTTCAATGCTTCGGCCTTTCGTAGCACGTGCAGAGTTAACATCAATAGAAGTCAGTGCTTCAGTCGGGTCTATAACAATTGCACCACCAGAAGGTAGTGTTACTTCTCGATGAAAAGCAGATTCGATTTGGTGTTCTACTTGGTAGCGGCTAAACAGAGGTACAGTATCTGTATAGTTCTTTAGTTTACCAAGGTTGTGTGGCATCACAGCATTTACAAAATCGTGCGCTTGTTGATAGACACGCTCATTATCAATAATTATTTCGCCAACATCTTTACGGAAATAGTCGCGTAAAGTACGAATAATGACGTTACTTTCTTGATACAACAACGCAGGTGCAGCGGTTTGTTTATGGGCATCGGTAATTGCTGACCAAAGCGTCTTTAAATAATCCATATCCCATGTGAGTTCTTCCAACTCACGACCTACACCAGCAGTACGAACAATAGCACCCATGCCTTCATCAAGATCGAGTTGATCTAATATTTCACGGATTTTATTACGATCATCACCTTCTATGCGACGAGATACTCCGCCAGCACGTGGATTGTTTGGCATCAATACTAAGTATCTACCTGCCAAACTTATTTGTGTTGTTAATGCAGCGCCTTTGTTACCACGCTCTTCTTTATCGACTTGTACAAGTACTTCTTGACCTTCTTTAATAACATCAGATATTGATGGGCGACCTTTAGGTTTATCGCCTTTTTTTGTTTTAATTTCTTTGTAGTATTCGCGTGAAATTTCTTTGAATGGAAGAAAGCCGTGTCGATCTGCACCATAGTTTACAAAGGCTGCTTCTAGACTAGGTTCAACTCGAGTAATAATACCTTTGTAGATATTGGCTTTTTTCTGAGCGCGAAAGGGATGTTCGATATCGAGATCATATAAATATTGACCATCGACCATTGCAACACGAATTTCTTCTGGTTGAGTTGCGTTTATTAGAATTCTTTTCATTGCTTAACGTTTCCTGTTGTATTGCTGGAAATTTTCCAGCGCTGCAGCTCACGTTAGCCAAAAGGAGATAGGTACTTAATGCTTTATGGCAGAATGGTATAACTTACAAAAAAGTAAGTTCACTATTAGTCTATTAATCTTTAGGTACAAAGATTTAGCATTAATCTATCAAAATAGATTGCAATATTATAAATAAATAAATGTTATAAATCAGTTATTTAGTTAGTAGATAACAAAGAAAATATATAATTACTTTTGAGTCAAAAACGAACACTATTTTATATTTAAATAGAGTTTGTTTGGATCCCCGTGCTGTTTTCAGCTTATTATTATTGAATAAATCCTATGTATATCGTTTGAAGTTTCATATTTTCTACATCTTTTATTGGATGTATTTTTTAAATAAAACTACAAATTTATTGTTCTAATGGCAAGGAGCTGCGTCCTTAATTATTTATCTGTTTGTCATTTCGACCAGATAAACACTATTGTTATACTCAAGCTTTTTTAATAATTTATATTATGTTTGTCAGACATATTATTAAATTAACTCAAGTGAATAAATCATTTTAGACCTTATAATATTATTATAAGAATCAGTATCTAATAATACCTTTTTCTCAGTTTTTCCACAACTAATTATATTTCTTGTGTAAACTCCATTCATGAGAAAAACTCAAAAACCTGACGCTAAGCAAGAAGCAAATAATAACCGTGATAATAACTATAATAATGGTCAATTTCATAAGGCTAGATTTGTCACGATTGATGTAAATTCCAGCGGTCAAAGAATTGATAATTTCTTATTACGAGAAATTAAACAAGCGCCACGTTCTTACATTTACAGAATTCTTCGCAAGGGCGAAGTTCGAGTTAATAAAAAAAGGGCTAAGCCGCTTTTGAAATTAAACGAAGGGGATATTGTTAGAATCCCACCCATATTCCTCGAAGAAAAAACAGAACAAGTAAAGGCACCCGAAGCTGTTTTAAAAGCAATTAATGATTCTATTGTTTTAGAAGATGATGATTTGATACTAATCAATAAACCTTCAGGCTTAGCTGTTCATGGTGGCACTGGTCAAAAGTATGGCCTCATTGAGAGCTTTAGACAATTACGTCCTGAAATGCCATTTGTGGAGCTTGTACATCGTTTAGATAAAGAAACGAGTGGCATTGTAATGTTAGCAAAAAGTAGGGGGGTGTTAGTTGAATTGCATGACATGCTTCAAGATAAGAAGATTAATAAATATTATCAGACTTTGGCGTTAGGAAAATGGCAGGGTGGAGTTCAACATATTAAAAATAATCTGCAACGCCAGGAAGGTCGTCAACAAAAAGTAAAAGTCGTTGAGGAAAATGAAAATAGTAAGCATTCAGAAAGTATTTTTTATCCCATCCATTCTTATAAAATAGAGTCTAAATTCTATAGTTTACTAGAAGTCGAGTTATTAACAGGTCGAATGCATCAAATACGAACTCAATTAGCTGAGCTTGGGAATCCAGTTGTAGGGGATTCACAATACGGTGATTTTGCAGAAAACCGTGAAGCAAAAAAACACTTTGGTTTGAAACGGCTCTTTTTACATGCTTTTCATTTGCAATTTACCTTAGTGAGTAGCGGTAAAACTTATGATTGCAAAATTCCTTTAGCTGATGATCTACTCGCTGTTATTGATCGATTGAAGCAGCATTAAAGTAGAATTAAATTATCTAAATATAATCTTATACACATATTGAAAATACAACTATGAGCAAATATTCACTCCTTGTTTTTGATTGGGATGGCACGCTAATCGATTCAAAACAACAAATCGTTAATTGTATGCAGGCTACAATTTTATCTTTGAAACTTGAAGACAGGTCAGATAAGCAGATAAGCGATATTATTGGGCTTGGTCTTGAAGAGGCGATTAGATCCTTATACCCAAACATCACTCCTGCAATGATTACCGAAACCGCCCAAGCATATCGTGAACATTATTTAACTAAAGATAACACACCCAGTCCTCTGTTTGATGGGGCAACTAATGTACTAGAAACTTTAAAGAGAGCGGGTTACGACTTGGCTATTGCTACAGGCAAATCTCGCCGTGGTTTAGATAAAGGACTTATTGATACTCAGCTTAAAGACTATTTTCCAATTAGCCGTTGCGCCGATGAAACGCGCTCAAAACCTCATCCGCAAATGTTGGAAGAGATACTGGTTGATTACAATACTGAAGCGAGTAAAGCGTTGATGATAGGCGATAGTGAATTTGATTTACAGTTAGCCAACAATACCAAAGTAGATGCCCTAGCTGTCAGCTATGGCGTTCACGGATTGATGAGGTTATTAAAACAAGGCCCTGTAGGTTTTATTGATGATATTAAGCAACTACCTAAATGGTTGGCTGATCATACCTAATCATAGCTAATTACTGGGGCTCATCAAGTAAACGGTAAAAATGCCGCCAATAAAGGCGACATATTTACAAAAAATGCTTCAATAATTTTTAGATTGTTATAAAGAATTACAGGCTTGCACATTCAAAAAGTAGGGGGGTGTCATTTCGGCTAAGCTCAATACAAGTATTTGGTAAGCTCAGCACCAATGTTCGACACACTTCGCCGAAGCTCAGTACAAGAGCAAACAGAACTGTTATTTTAAATTGATCCTAGCCGCTACATTATCAGCAGCCACATGGTAATCCGGATCTTCAACAACGTTCACTTCCACTAAAGGACCAGCTTTCTTCAATAATAGGCGGCATTCTTTACTTAAGTGTTTTAAATGAAGACGCTTACCAGCACGGTCATAACGTTCTGCTAATTTATCAATTGCTTCGATTGCTGAGTGATCTGCGATACGCGAGTTTTTGAAATCAACGACCACATCATCGGTATCTTCACTAGGGGTAAAAATATCTTGGAAGTTTCTGATTGATGCGAAGAATAATGGTCCATCTATTTCATAAACCTTATTGTTCATCGGATCTTCGCTTATGTGTGCTTTGATGTGTTTCGCATTCTCCCAAGCGAATACCAATGCCGATAAGATAACACCAACAATGACTGCCAATGCAAGGTTATCAGAAAGTACTGTAATAATTGTGACAGCCACAATTATTAGCCAGTCATATAATGGGATTTTGCCTAATAAACGCAAGCTTCCCCATTCAAAAGTGCCAATTACAACCATAAACATTACGCCAACTAATACGGCAATGGGAATCGCTTCAATGAGCGACGAAGCGTATAAAATAAATATCAATAAGAAAATTGAGGCGGAGATACCCGACAATCGACCACGACCACCAGATTTTATATTAATGATACTTTGTCCTACCATGGCACAACCACCCATGCCACTGAACATACCAGTTACTGTATTTGCAACACCTTGACCAATACATTCACGGTTAGGATGTCCGGTAGTTTCAGTCAATTCATCTACTAGGTTTAGTGTTAATAAACTTTCTATTAATCCTACTAAAGCCATAACAATTGCATAAGGGAAAACAATTTTTAAAGCTTCCCAAGATAGCGCGACTTCAGGCAGGTGGAATGGAGGAAATACGCCTTTTATCGAGGCCATATCTGCTACAGTTCTGGTATCTAAGTTTAGTCCCAGTACTAATAATGTACCAACTACAATTGCTGCCAATGTAGAAGGAATAGCCTTGGAAAAACGAGGTAAAAATTGAATGATAACCATCGTTAATATAATCAAGCCGATCATTATTATTAACGGCATACCTGAAATCCAGCCATGCACGCCATTCGCATCGGTAATTTTAAAATGTTCAAACTGAGCAAGCAGAATGACCAACGCCAGACCATTAACAAAACCAAGAAATACAGGGTGAGGGACTAAACGTATAAACTTACCCATTTTCAAAATACCAAAGGTAATTTGTATTAAGCCCATCATCATTACTGCAGCAAAAAGGTATTCTTCTCCGTGGGTGAGAACTAAACTGCCAATAACTACAGCAATTGCTCCAGTTGCGCCGGAGATCATACCTGGTCGACCACCTAAAATTGAGGCAATTAAACCAATAGTGAAAGCTGCGTACAATCCAGTGAGAGGATTAAGATTTGCTAAGATAGCGAAAGCAACAGCTTCCGGTACTAGCGCAAGAGCAACGGTTAAACCCGAAAGTAAATCGTTTTTAATGCTCTCTTGGCGAGAGGATATAATACTAAACATGATTGTATAACATTGAATGAGTTAAAAATGCGCGGAGTATAACGGTTTTAGATCTACTTGTTGTCGTTATTGATAATGTTATTTATTTTTTTATTATTATTTTACATTTTTTTTTATATAAATAACAAATAAGGGGCTTAAAGCCCCTTATTTGTTAAAGATCGAATTTTAGAATGAATAAACCTTAGAAATAGCAGTCAACAAACTATAAACAAGCAAATTTTGTTTTTGCAGGAAAATTAAGTTTAATGATTCGTAAAGTATCTTCTGCCAAATCATTTTTGCCTAATTTTCTGGCAGCACAGGTTTTTATTTGTAAAGCAGAGATGACTGCTGGCGTTCCTTGATGGTATTTGATCGCATAATCAGCACGATTGTAAGCGGCAAGATAAGCACCTCGTTTCATATAATATTCGGCGACACTGACTTCAGACTGCCCAAGTGTATTTTTTAAATAATGCATACGTTTTTTGGCATCAACAGCATATGGGCTACCTTTATGTCGGTTAATGAGCGCAGAGAAATCATTAAATGCTTCTTTTTGACGGACCCCATCGAGATCTGAAAAGTTTCTTGGGAAGACTTTATCCACAATACTTCCGCCACGGGTGAAGTTAATTAAACCTCTCAGATATAAAGCATAATCCATTCTAGGT
>CALFUP010000059.1 GCA_937929875.1 uncultured Cocleimonas sp.
ACCTATCCAAATACCAACAAAACCAATGAGTTGATTGGTGTTGAGCTGTTCTTTAAATACAATAATACCGAGTAAGAACTGCATGGTGGGGGTGATATAAAAAAGAATTCCCGTCGTTGTCATCGGTAATAAGCGCGCGCCTGCAGTAAATAACAATAATGGTATTGCTGTCACCAAGCCTGCCAAAGCGAGATAGATATCGGTACTAAGATTAAGGTGTAAGAAAACAATTTTATCGATGGAGCTTAGGTAGATTAAGAAGCCTAAAGAAAAAGGGGCAAGCAGTAGGGTTTCAATAAATAAACCAGGTACGGCAGGAGTTCTTATGAATTTTCTAAGAATGCCGTATGCGCCGAAGCTAAAGCCTAAAATTAAACCGAGTGCGGGGAAAACGCCACCCGTGACAATATAGTAAATAACCCCTGCTGTAGCGAATGCCACTGCGAATTTTCTGAAAGGTCCTATTTTCTCTTTAAAAACGATTAGGCCCGCGACGATATGAATTAAGGGACTTAGAAAATACCCCATACTGGCTTCAACAACGCGACCCACATTAACGGCATAAACGTAAACACCCCAGTTAATGGTAATGAAAATGGCGGTAAGTAATAAAAAGGAGAGTTCTTTTTTACTTTTAATCGCGTGAAAGAATTCTGATCGCCAACTCGCAATCACTGAGACAATAATGAGCAATACCGGCACTGACCAGAGCATTCTGTGAGCCAGTACTTCTAAAGCGGGCACATGAGTAACTAAGCCCCAATAAAGTGGAAATAACCCCCAGCCGATGTAGCCGAGTAAAACGAGAATGATGCCCTTATTCATTTGGGAGAGTTTACAGCTGATCGCTATAAGCTAATCACCTCAATTGCAATTCTTACCCATAAAGTGATTAGTATCACTAAACTCACGATAAACGCATTTTTGCGTTGCATCACTCTATTTCCTGTCGTGTGAATATAGCTGTGGGCTAGACGTGATAAAAGAAACGACCAAGATAAAATGACATAGAAAGTATCTGTAATATTTAACGCCGCTAGTAAGATAAGTGCTAGATAAAACAAGGGCGGCATTTCTAACAAGTTTTGATAATGCTGAGTCACCTTTGCGAGGTATTCTGGCATTGCCACTGACGATTGCGAATTGTCATACAATCGAAAATATTTAGGATCAAAGCCATCTTTAAGGACGGCTCTGTAACGGAGTTTTAACATCCAAAACATCATGCCAAAAGTGACGAATACGAGTATTACCATGGGTAATAACATTGCTGCTTTTTGAGTCATAATATTTTTTCTTGGTGATTAGATGCTTGAATATTGATATCAAAACAGCCAGTGATGGCTCCTATGATCGCTATGGTAATTATGTATTTTTAAACAAATAACACAAATCATTCAAAAAGTGGGGGGGTGTCATTTTATTAATACTAAAAATGACACCCCCCCACTTTTTGTTATCTTTAATCTTACAATGCTTTATTTAGCACTTAATGATGCTAGCGCTTCTTTTACTCTTGCCTTTACTTGATTGGGTGCAGTGCCGCCCAAATGATCACGCGCTGCGACTGAACCTTCTAGTGTAAGCACGTCAAAAACATCAGCTGTGATAATTTCAGAGAATTTTTGTAATTCTTCTAAACTCATTTCACTTAGATCTTTTCCTGTTTCAACACCATAGCCTACTGCGCTTCCTACCACTTCGTGCGCGTCTCTAAATGGCATGTCTTTGCCTACCAGATAATCGGCTAAATCTGTTGCTGTTGAAAAACCTTGCATGGCCGCCGCACGCATTGAATCTGCATTAGTGGTTACATTTGGCATCATATCTGCGAATGCACGTAAACTACCTAATAAAGTATCGACTGTGTCAAACAGTGGCTCTTTGTCTTCTTGATTGTCTTTGTTGTAAGCCAATGGTTGGCTTTTCATCAGCGTTAGTAATGAAAATAAGCTACCAAATACACGTCCTGATTTACCACGAACTAGTTCAGGCACATCAGGGTTTTTCTTTTGTGGCATGATCGATGAACCAGTGCAAAAGCGATCTGGCAGATTGATAAAGTTAAATTGCGCTGATGTCCAAAGCACGAGCTCTTCTGAGAAACGTGAAAGATGCATCATAATTAAAGACGCATCGGATATAAATTCAATGGCAAAATCACGATCGCTCACGCCGTCTAATGAATTGTTACAAGGTCTATCAAAACCTAATAGCTCAGCGGTATAGGCGCGATCTATAGGATAGGTTGTTCCTGCTAGAGCGGCAGAGCCTAATGGCATGATATTAACTCGCTTGCGGCAATCTTGCATTCGCTCAAGATCTCTTACTAGCATTTCATACCACGCTAGCATGTGATGACCGAAAGTTATTGGTTGAGCAACTTGTAGATGAGTAAACCCAGGAAGAATCGTTTCAGCTTCGCGGCCTGCTAATTCTATCAAACCCTTTTGCAAGCGCTGTATTTCAGAGATGATTAAATCAATCTGCTCGCGTAACCATAAACGGATATCTGTGGCGATTTGGTCATTTCTTGAACGACCTGTATGGAGTTTTTTGCCTGTAATACCAATCTTATCGGTAAGTCGTGCTTCGATATTCATATGAATATCTTCCAATTGCACGGACCATTCTAAAGTACCGGCTTCAATGTCTGCTTGAATTTCATTTAAACCTTGGTGGATATCAGCAACTTCTTCTGTGGTTAGAATTCCGACCTTCTCCAGCATCTGCGCATGGGCTTTTGAGCCTGCTATATCGTGCTTATATAGGCGCTGATCAAAATTAATCGAAGCAGTAAATGCTTCGACAAATGCATCGGTAGATTCAGTAAAGCGACCACCCCAGAGTTTCTCAGCTTGCGGAGTATTTGTGGTGTTTAAAGAGTTATTTGAAGTTTTATTGCTATCAGACATGCTTGTTCAGTTTCCAGTCAGTAAGATTTACATACAATGCGGATGAGCGTTGCAAAAAGAGCGACGAAAATAATAAAAATTAAGATAGCCGTAGCAAATGAGTTCATTTGCTAAAGATATCAAAAAATAAATAGGTACTTTGATTCGTTACAACTTCGCGATTATAGCAAGTCAGTAAAAATCAGGTTAAAAATAAAAACAATTAATTAATGAATATTGCTTCTAATATTGCCAGTTCACAAAATTCTATCGGTTTTTTACCAGAACTTTGTACGCCTCAGGCGGTGCTCCGAATTATGGCCGGCGCACAAGTACTAGCACTAGTTTTAGCATTCACCAGCGCGTCGCCAAGTTTTCAAGCTTCTTTTGTGAGACTGGGATTAACCTCTTTGTTTGTTCAATGGGTTGTACTTTGTTCTACGGTAACGATTTGTTTACTTTCGAATAAAATTGGCAAGCTTAAGGTGGTTAAAATAGCTGCTTGTGTAAGCGCTATCGTGGTTATGTTCACAATAGGCGCTTCTGTTTTAGCGATTATGGCAGATAGTTATCAAAAAGTTGGGGTGATTCATTATTGGGATACACCTTTTATTTTAAGAAATGTATTTATCGCGTTAATTTTGACCAGTATGGCTTTGCATTATTTTTATGTACACAGTCAACGACAAGAATTTTCACGAGCTGATTCAGGGGCAAAATATGATGCCCTTCAATCACGAATGAAACCGCACTTTTTATTCAACAGTTTGAATAGTATTGCGCAGTTAATACAAGTTGATAAAGATAAAGCTGAGGATGCTTTATTAGATTTGGCCGACATTTTTCGTACGACTTTGGATACTAGAAACCGTATCTCACTAGGCGAAGAGCTTGATGTCACTTTACGTTATTTACGTATGGAAGCATTAAGACTCGGTAAAAGACGATTAAATATAGTTTGGGATATGGACAGAAAGACGCTGCCTTTTAATATGGAAATCCCACCCTTATTGCTGCAACCCTTAGTGGAGAATGCAATTTATCACGGTATTCAGCCTTGTAAAGACGGCGGTACTTTGGGTATTAGTTTATACAATTCAGGAAACAGTTTGGATATCGTTGTGACGAATCCGGTCCCTCCTGAAGGAACAACAGCACATTCGAAAGGCAATCATATTGCCCAAGAGAATTTAAAGAATCGTCTGAGGCTTGCTTACGGTGATCGCGCCAATCTAAAAATAAGAAAAAGCGAACACCAATATCGAGTCTCATTTTCAATACCGAAGGAGATATAAAAATGACAATGAACATCCTAGTCGTTGACGATGAAGAACTAGCACGACAACGTATAAGTAGCTTACTTCAGGATAAATCTGAATACAATATTTGTGCCGAAGCTGAAAACGGAGCTGAAGCACTGATGATGGTCGAGCGCCATCAACCTGACCTGATTTTACTCGATATTTCTATGCCGGTGATGGACGGCTTAGAGGTGGCAAAACACTTATCAGGCATGCCAAATCCACCAGCCGTAATATTTACTACTGCATACGGGGAGTATGCATTAGAAGCCTTTTCAACCAAAGCAACAGGGTACCTCATGAAACCAATAAGACAAGAACAACTATTAAAAAGTCTACAACAAGCACG
>CALFUP010000060.1 GCA_937929875.1 uncultured Cocleimonas sp.
ATTACAGCGACCAATAATGGTACTGCGACCTTAACGGATGTCGTGGTGAGTGATCCATTGATCACCCCGGATACGATTACCTGTCCAAGTGTTGCACCGGGTGCGACCTGTGTATTGGTCGGTGATTACACGGTGACAGATACAAATGTTAGTGATGGAAGCATCGTCAATACAGCAACGGCGGACTCAGATCAAACGGATCCTGTTACTGAAGGCGAGACCACGACTATTAATGCACCGAGCTTGGTTGTTGATAAACCAGCACCAGCGAATGCGGATAATGACGGTAATACTGAAGTCAGTGAAGGTGATGTACTCACGTACACCATTACAGCGACCAATAATGGTACTGCGACCTTAACGGATGTCGTGGTGAGTGATCCATTGATCACCCCGGATACGATTACCTGTCCAAGTGTTGCACCGGGAGCAACCTGTGTATTAAGTGGAACCTATACGGTCTCAGCACAGAATGTACTCGACGGTAATATCGTCAATACAGCGACAGCAGATTCAGATCAAACGGATCCAGTCACAGAAGGTGAGACCACGACTATTAATGCACCGAGTCTTACGGTTGATAAACCTGCACCTGCGAATGCAGATAATGACGGTAATACTGAGGTTAGTGAAGACGATGTATTAACGTATACGATTACAGCCACCAATAATGGAGCGGCGACCTTAACTGACGTTGTAGTGAGTGATCCATTGATCACACCGGATACGATCACGTGTGCAAGTGTTGCACCAAATGCAACCTGTGTATTAAGTGGAACCTATACGGTCACAGCACAGAACGTACTCGACGGTAATATCGTCAATACAGCGACTGCTAACTCAGATCAAACACCTGAGGCGATGGATGATGAGACGACCTCGATCAATGCGCCGAGTTTGACTGTGAATAAACCTGCACCAAGCAATGCCGATGAAGACGGCAATGGTGAGGTAAGTGAAGGAGATACTTTAACCTACACAGTAACCGCAACCAACAACGGTACAGCGACTTTAACGAACCTAGTCGTAACGGATAACAAGATCAGCCCGAACACACTGACTTGTGCATCAGTTGCACCAAACACAACTTGTGAACTGATCGGAACTTACAGCGTCACGCCAGCGGATGTTACCGCGGGTGAAATCGTTAATGATGCAACTGCTAACAGTGATCAGACACCTGAGTCACAGGCGAGTAATACCCGCAGTATCAACGCGCCATCACTAAGCGTGGTCAAAGCAGCCCCAAGCAATGCCGACGAAGACGGTAATGCCGAAATCAGTGCAGGCGATACTTTGACGTACACCGTCACCGCAACCAACAACGGAACAGCGACCATAACCAATGTCGTCGTGACCGATAACAAGATCAGCCCGAACACACTGACTTGTGTATCAGTTGCACCAAACGCAACTTGTGAACTGATCGGAAATTATAGCGTCACACCAGCGGATGTTACCGCGGGTGAAATCGTTAATGATGCAACCGCTAACAGTGATCAGACCCCTGAGTCCCAGGCGAGTAACACGAGTTCAATTAATGCACCAAGTTTAAGTATTGTAAAAGGAGGCCCAAGTAACAATGATGAGGATGGTAATGGAGAAATCAGTGCGGGAGATACTTTAACGTATACTGTGATAGCGACAAACAATGGTACAGCGAACTTAAGTAATGTTATTTTGAATGATAGTAAAATCATTCCGAACACTCTGTCATGCACAACCTTATTGCCTGGTGATACCTGTGAATTGGTGGGGACTTACAGCGTCACTTCATCTGATGTCATCGCTGGTAGTATTGTCAATATTGCAACCGCTAACAGTGATCAGACACTCGAGTCACAGGCAAGTAATACTAGTTCAATCAATAGACCTAGTTTAACTATTGTAAAAGATGAACCTATAAATACAGATGAAGATGGTAATGGCGAAATCAGTGTTGGAGATACTCTTACTTATAAAATAACGATGACTAACGTCGGGACAGCTAACTTAACAAATGTTAGACTAACAGATAGCCTTTTAAATTCTCCTGATAACATAAAAATATGTGCCCTTGTGACACCAGGCTCAACTTGTGTTCTTATTGGAAGTTATACCGTAAAAACATCAGATGCTTCTGCAGGACAGATTGTCAATAGTGCTACTGCAGATTCTGATCAAACACCGCAAAGCACTTCTACTGTTACTTCCGAAGTATTAAAAGCCTCAGCTAATATTATTAAGTCAGAGCCAGTTAATATAGATAATGATGGTAATGGTGTAGTTAGTGCAGGAGATCTTCTTACGTATACTGTGACCATGACTAATGATGGAACAGCGATGCTGTCAAATATCATTGTTGAAGACCCATTGACAGTTCCTAATAGTATTATTTGCCCTTTACTAGCACCAAATGCTACTTGTGTATTAACTGGAACTTATGAAGTTAAAAATAGTGATATTGAAGCAGGCAAGATTATTAATACCGCTTCTGGACAATCAAATCAAATAGAGCCAATAACTGATACTGTAACTATAAAAACGGCTAATCCAGAAATTCGATCATTTAAAACAGCTAGTGAGCCAAGATTAAACCCAGATGGAACCTTTGATATTGATTTCACTATAACTGTAAGAAATACAGGCTCTGTAATACTTGATTCTGTAGCATTAGTCGATGACTTAGGGCAACAACTAGGAACATCCCTTGAAAGTATTATAAAGAAACCTACTATCACTCTAGTAACTGGAAGCTCGTCTAATACTATATTACCTAGTGTTAATAGTGCTTATTCTGGAATTCAATCTGGGACTAACTTATTGTTAGGATCGGATGGATATTTACATCCGGATGATAGTTTTATAGTCGAGTTCACTGTTCGGATAAATCCAAATGCAACAAATGCTCCTGAGACATATTTAAACCAAGCTACTGCAAGCGGTAGTGCTGGCAGTTTGATAGTTACTGATAATACTGATGGTGAAACTAACCCCGATGGAATAAACAATGATATTCCTACTGGGTTTACTCCTCCAACTCCTAGGCCTGAGCTTAAATCTACTAAGTTTGTTGGAATACCTCAAATAAACCCTGATTTAAGTTTTAATGTTCCATTTACAATCATCGTAAAAAATACAGGTGATGTAAATTTAAATAATCTTACTTTATTAGACGATATGTCGTCATTTTCACAGTTTGGAAATGCGTTTGAAGGTATTGTAGGTTCCCCAATATCTGGTATCAGCAATGATATTAGTGGTAATGCAGTTAGTCCTACTATTAACTCAAACTATGCTGGAAATTCTGCTAGTCCAAACTTAACAATAGGTACTGATGGTTTCTTAGGCCCCAATGATGAATACACCGTTAATTTTGTTGTAAAGGTCAACCCGAAGGCTATAGGGGCACCAGCAGTATTAAAAAATCAAGCGAGTACTTCAGCTGTTTCACCAAGTAGAGCTATTCAGTCTGATTTGACTGATGCTGGTAATCCAAACGGATCTACTAGTTCGGCACCCGGAGATACTGGGGGAGAAAATGATCCGCTTTTACTTGATACGGGTATATTTATAGTGCCTCCAGCAGACCTCTTGATTAGTAAATCAGCAAGTAAAAAAGAGGCCGCTTCGGGTGATTTGATTCCTTACACCATTCTTGTCAAAAATAAGAGTAACTTCGTGGCCAATGGAGTCACTTTAAGAGATAACTTGCCAAATGGTTTCAAGATTGCGAAAGAGTCAGTAAAAGTCAGTTTGTTTACAGAAAAACATAAATTGATCAGCAAAAAACCCGCAATAGTTAATGGCCTTGATCCTGTGGATATCTCTGGGTTGAGTATTCCTATTGAGAGTGATGGTTATATCAAGATAACCTATATTGCTCGTATTGGCACCGGAACCACTGCAGGTAAGCAATGTAATATCGTAAAAGCTACTAACAATGCAAACAGTAATACTGCTACGGCTTGTGTTATGTTGCAGCAAAATATAGTTTTGGATCAATCTACACTCATAGGTAAAGTTTTTCACGATAGAGATGGAGATGGATATCAAGATGAAGCAAACGTGACAGGTATCACAGTTAAAAGTGATTATTTTGGCTGGAATAGTTTGCATCTAGGTGGTTTGAATGGAAGAGTCAGCGTATTAGATGATCCTGCGAAACATCAAAAGGTCATTCGCATGCCGTTTACTAAAAATAATAGTTTCAAAGTAACCACACAACAGGGTACGAGCTTAACAGTTGATAATCGTGGTCAAGTTGTTGAGTCACACATTGGAGCAAAAGCAAAAGGCTTATCTGCTCAAGATCTTCGTGTAAAGACTAGAAGAATACGAGGTATACCAACCGCGACTAAGGTTGCGGCAATGAGAAGACCGAATGTTGAAACTGATGTAATAGAAATAACCATTACAAACTATGGCATCCAAGAAGAGGGTATTCCTGGAGTAAGACTGGCAACAGTTAAAGGACTTGTCATAGAAACAGATGGTTATGGTAGATATCATGTTCCTGATGTTGATGGTGGACGTCGCAGTTGGGGGAAAAACTTTATCATAAAGGTTGATAAAGCTAGCTTACCTGATGGTGCTAAATTTACGACTGAAAATCCAAGAGTATTGCGCCTAACGGGTACTGCCTTGAATAAAATTAACTTTGGCGTTCAGCTACCTTTCCAAGCATCTCCAAAAAGATATGAACATCAAGCAGCAAAATATAAAACTGATACTAAAACTGTAATGAGTAAACGTAAAGTTCCAGTATATAAAAGCGTAAATGTGAACTTGGGCTCAGTCTTTTTTGATAAAGACAAACATCATATTCGAAAAGATCAACGAGGGATCATGGATGATATAGCTAATAAGATTAAACAGTATGGTCATGGTCATATCATTATAGATACTTATACTGATTCAAGACATACCGCTCAATATAATCTCGTTTTAGCGAAGCGCCGGGCTCATAGTGTTCGAGTTGAATTAATGAAACGATTAGGTAAGCAACTCATGAGTAATGTAAAAGTTGAAGTAGATCCTAACGCGCTAAAGAATATTCCTCACAATGATCCTGCAGCGAGAGACTATCAAAAGTCTCAATAGGAAAATTTTGATATAGAAAAGTACATAAAATAAGAATCAATCACTGTAATAAAAATAGAAATAAGCAGGTTAAGATGAAAAATAAAAAACAAGTAATACTATCTAGTATCTCAATAAAGAAAGCCCTTATAAATACGACTTTATCCGGTTTGGTCTTTAGCAGTGTTAGTGTTCTTGCTCAAACTGATTTAGAGCAGCATGAAGCGAAGAATGTTCCTGCTTATACCTTGAAAATAATTACTCATGGGGAGGCAGATAACCGCTCAGATAATTTTTCAGAAGTTGCACGTCAAGACAATCGCCGAGCAGATGTTTCTATAAAATCTAAAATTCTTGCTGGTTTCAAAGAAGAGACTGTGACAACAACTCAAAAGCATAAAGTTAAAGTGAGTGATGCTGTCAATAGAAGTATTAGACTGGCTGATGGTGGTGTAATTTGGGTGAGTAAAGATGCTGCCTCTATGACTCCAAAATTGGATGTTTCAACTAGTGCAACGGCTGAAATAGAAAATAATAAGTTTGTAACTCCATTAAGTTTGAATATAAAAACTAACTATGCAAAGTTTATCGAAGAATGGGAGTTAGTGGTTTATAAATCAGAAGACGAAAATCACTCAAAACCGCTAGTGACTTTCATGGGTAAAGACTTATCAGGTGATAGAGTAGTTAAATGGAATGGTAGTACCACCAGTAACGAAAAATTAGTATCAGGTGACAAACTAAAATATGTGCTGACTGTAAAAGACAAAGAAGGACACATCGATGAAACTCGCCCCCGTGTTATTAGCCTTATAGGTCCAGAAAGAAATTTACAACTAACAGAAAAAGTTGACCCAAGTTCAAACCTAAACAGTAATTTACTTCGACAAACAATTCCGGTGAATGGATCGAGAGTAAGAATCTTTGGTCGAGATATTATTGATGGGAACTCGATTAAAATTAACGGCGATAGCATCAGTTTAGTTGAAAATAAGTTTGTGACTGAACAAATTTTGCCTGATGGTCAGCATCAATTTGACGTTGAAATTACTGATAATAATAAACAAACCTACAATAAACCTTTATCCGTGAATTTGAAGGGTAAGTATCTATTCATGGTTGGTCTGGCTGATATCACTGTAGGAGAAGGAAGTGTTACTGGTAATTTGGAGAGCCTAAGTGATGGGGATAAGTATCTTGATGGCGACATTTTTGTTGATGGGCGATTAGCTTTTTACTTGAAAGGTAAAATTAAAGGTAAGTATTTAATTACCGCCCAAATGGATACTGAAACATCACCTATTGATGAGTTATTTGATGATATCCATAAGAAAGACCCACGTAGTCTATTTAGAAGATTGGATCCTGATAAATATTATCCAGTTTATGGTGATGATTCGACTTTAATTGATGATACTGATAGCCAAGGAAAAATGTTTGTAAGAGTTGATTGGGATAAGTCTCGTGCTATCTGGGGTAACTACAATACAGATATGACTGGAACGGAGTTGAGTTCCTTTAATCGAAGTTTATACGGTGCAAAGCTAAACCATAAAAGCACTAAAGTAACTAAAGATGGTGATCATAAAACAGATATTACAGTTTTTGCATCAGAGGCTCAATCTGCCTTCAGGCATAATCAATTTTTAGGTACAGGTGGAAGTCTTTATTATCTTAAAGACAAAGACATTGTAGATGGCTCTGAAAAAATTTGGATAGAAGTTCGTGCAAGCGGAGAAAGCGAGCGAGCACTAGAAAAAATTATATTAGAGGAAGGACGTGATTATCAAATTGATGACTTTCAAGGTCGTATTATTTTAAATCGTCCGCTTTTACAAGTCGTAAAACAAGATACACCATCGCTGATAAAAGATTCACCTCTAGCAGGTGATCAACTTTACCTTATGGTTGATTATGAATATGTACCATCGGACTTTACGAGTGACAAAGCAAGTTACGGCTCAAGGGCTAAAGTATGGCTCAATGATCATGTTGCGATTGGTGGAAGTTATGTTCATGAAAACCGTGATAATAATGATTATGATTTGAAAGGTGTTGATATCACCTTACAAAAAGAAAAGGGAACTTACCTCAAAGGAGAGTATGCGAAAAGTGAATCCAACCAAACCTTAGGTAGTTTTTTCTCACAAGATGGTGGTTTAAACTTCAGGTCATTTGCTGATAATAGTGCAACAATTGCTGAGGGAAGTGCATATAGTCTTGAAGCTCGTGCTAATTTAAATGAATATCTTGAAAAAGAGGGTTCCATAGGTGCTTGGTATAAAAAACGAGAGGCTGGCTTTTCTAGTGCTAGTTTTGAAAGTGGAAAAGAGGTAACAGATTCTGGTATAGAAGCAGTAGTCAACTTTAATCAAAAGCTAAAAGCATCTGCTCGAGCCTCTTTTATAGAAAAAGAACTAAGCAATAAAATAAGAACTGCCAGTACGCAAGCTGACTATAAACTAAATAAAAAAGTGACTTTAAGCGCTGAATTGCGACATATAAAGGAGACAGATATAAGTGATGACAGTAAAAATGGTGAAGGTACACTTGCTGCATTTAAAGTCGGTTACGATCTTAATAAGGATATAAACTTATATTCTATTGTTCAAGACGTCCTTAGCAAAAAAGATGGGTATGAAGATAACAGTCTAATTACTTTTGGTGCTATCGCTAAACTAAATGAAAAAATAGATATCAATGCAGAGATAAGTACGGGAGATCGTGGTGATTCAGCAATTGTTGGTCTTAAATATTCTATTGCTGATGGTCATGATTTCTATACGAACTATACATTGTCAACGGATAGCACCTTTGATAAACGTAACCTATTTACCATAGGTCAACGCAAAACAGTTTCAGATCAACTCAATGTATATACAGAACATCAATTTATACATGAAGATAAGGAATCGGGTTTAGGGCATACCTTTGGTTTAGAGTATTCAATGACTGAAGACCTTGAATTGAATTCTTCAATTCAAACCGCGAGATTGGAAAAAGTTGATACTGGATTAACAGATAGAGATGCTTTTTCAGTCGGTTTAAATTATAAAAAAGATTCTAGTAAAGCAAGTATGCGACTGGAATATAGAAAAGACAGAGGAAGCCAGGAAAATACAGATCAGTGGGTTACTGTAAACAGTGTAAATCATCGATTATCCCCCTCGTTTAGGATACAAGGTAAGTTCAATTATTCAGAAACGAAAGATAAAGTAGGTAATACTCTTAATGCCAAATTTACAGAGGCTGGATTGGGTTTTGCTTATCGCCCAATTGAAAATGATCGCTTGCATGTACTAGGTCGTTTAACTTATTTATATGATCTACAACCAATAGGGCAAAGTGATTCAAGTGATGAAAAGTCATTAATTGCGAGTGTTGAGACAAGTTACCAACTTGACCATAAATGGGAAATAGGTTCTAAAATTGCTCACAAAAAAGGAGAAATTCGTTCTGATCGAAATACAGGTGAATGGTTTGAAAATGATGCAACTTTAGTTGCTGTAAGAGCTCGTTATCACTTAACAAAAAAATGGGATGCAATGGCTCAATATCATTGGATGAACTCAGATTCATCAGGAGATAGTCAACAAGGAGCAATGTTATCCATTGATAGACATATTGGTAAAAACTTAAAGATAGGAATTGGGTATAATTTCACGAACTTCAATGATGATTTGAGTGACAACGATGGCTCTGCGAAAGGATGGTTTGTAAATTTAGTTGGCAAGTACTAAATTTACATTTTAAGGATTGCATTAGGTATTTTTCTAATACAATCCTTGCGAAATGCTGAGCAAGTCCCATTGACGAAAAACTAAAAAAGTACCCTTCATCTCAGTAAGTCGTAATAGAATGATTATTGCAACTTACTATGGGATATTTAAAAAAATTTTATGTACAGTAAATACTACCTTCTGGATCAGAGGTTCCTATTTAGCTTCGTAAAAAGTAGGGGGTGTGCTTTTAGATTACAGTCTTCAAAAAAACAGATATGTTAACTATCTTTAGCACGAGATAGGTATTCTCCAGTACGTGTATCAATCTTTACGATTTCACCTTCTTCAACAAATAATGGTACTTTGATTTGAGCGCCAGTTTCAACTACTGCTGGTTTAGTAGCACCTTGTGCAGTATTACCTTGGATTCCAGGATCGCATTCTGTAATTTGTAATTCGATGAAGTTTGGAGGCGTTGCGCTTAAAGGAGAGC
>CALFUP010000061.1 GCA_937929875.1 uncultured Cocleimonas sp.
ACATCATCAAAGGTGAGTGCTTCTTCTAGTATTCTCATTTGTTATTCCAATTTTTTAGATAGTTTAGATCGGCTGATTTATTAAGATAAATATCAGGGGGTTTGATCGTATGTTATCTATGCAAAAAAAAAGCTAAATATGCCAAAAAAGAAAAATGACACTTTAGAAAGTATAACCCGTCATTATAAACACACGCTTATATTAGGTAAACTATAAAGCCGTTAAAAACCCTTTTTTTACGAAAATAAACTGATTGATCAAAAACTTGAAACACCCCATACTAGATATGTTTGTCAGGTTAATTTATGACTACAATTAAACAATAATAATAACTATATTCATTTTTAAAGGAGTGATACATGAGATTCAAATTTCTACTAGCTACATTATTCTTAAGCCTATCTACAGCCGTTATGGCAGAATCAGCAGATGATGCTATTAAAGCGGCAAAAGCAGCACAAAAAGAAGCTAGCACATTAGGTTTTGAATGGCGAGATATGGGTAAAACCATCAAAAAAGCCGAAGCTGCTGCTAAAGAAGGTAAAGAGAAAAAAGCGATTAAATTAGCCAATAAAATTACAGGTCAAATTGAAGCTATCAGAAAACAAGCTGAGTTATCAAAAACTGCCGGCCCTACTTTCTAAAATTTCTTTACAAACATTTATACTGAAACCGAGTCTATCTCGGTTTTTTTGTGCCTGTTTTTATTGATTGGATATTGATCAACAATTACGTGATTATTTGGTTTTAAAAGAAACTAACAACAGTATACTCAGCAGACTATGCAAACCTCAAATCGAACTATCCTCTCTGTCGGCGAGCTCAATGCCGAAGTTAATCTATTATTAGGTCGGGGATTCCCCTTGTTATGGGTTGAAGGAGAAATTTCCAATCTGGTTCGACCCTCATCTGGTCACTTATACTTTACGCTTAAAGACAGTAAATCACAGATACGTTCAGCGATGTTTCGTAATCGTAATATGAAACTCAGTATCAAACCTGAAAATGGTATGAAGGTATTAGTACGAGGTCGTGTGGGTTTATACGAACCACGGGGTGAATATCAATTTATTGCCGAACACATGGAAGACGCAGGTGTTGGGCAACTGCAAAAACAATTTGAAGCATTAAAGCAAAAACTATCTGCAGCGGGACTATTTGATGAAAAATACAAAAAGGAATTACCTGAATATCCTAAACGTATTGCAATAATTACCTCACCCACGGGGGCGGCTATCAAAGATATTCTTAATGTTTTACAACGCCGAAGTCCTCAAACTCCTGTTTTAATTTATCCCGTTGCAGTACAAGGGGTGGCTTCAAAAACAGAGATTGAAACGGCAATTCGACGTGCTGACATGGAGAAGAAATGCGATCTCATAATCCTTGCGCGTGGTGGCGGGTCAATTGAAGATTTATGGTCATTCAACGAAGAGAATGTTGCCAAAGCTATCTACAATGCAGATACGCCCATTATATCTGGTGTTGGGCATGAAATTGATTTCACTATTGCAGATTTTGTTGCCGATTTACGCGCACCTACGCCATCTGCTGCTGCTGAATTGGCGACATCTGATCGTGATCATTTGCTCACCGAAACGATCCAGACAAGACTATGGTTAGAACAAACTATAAGCCGTTCGCTTAAGCAAAAGAGGCAAGATTTAGATTGGCTCGAATCTCGTTTATTACTACAGAAACCAGCAAATAAAATTCAGCAACAAGTCCAACGCCTAGATGAATTGGATAATCGCTTACAATCATTGCTCGTCAAAACACTCGATAAAAAACAACTCCAGTTAGATTCTTTAACTTCACGTTTACAGTCAAATTTACCGCAACGGAAAATCAGTGAACAGTATCAGAAATTAAGCCACATCAATGCCAAATTGAATCAAGTAATAAAATCAGGTTTACAAAACCGTCAATCTACTTTTCAAATTAATATGGCAAAGCTCGACGCAATAAGCCCATTAAAAACATTGGAGCGCGGATATTCAATTACTAAAGACAAGCAATCAGGCAGCCTAATAACTTCGGTTAAACAAGCACAATCTAATCAATCTATTTTAATCAAATTAAAAGATGGCGAATTAAACGCAACAGTTGACCAATAAATAATCATGTTAAAAAACAAGCCATGCCCGTGTGGATCAAACAAACAATATTCACGCTGTTGTGGTGTTTACCATAAAGGTAAAATTCCTGCACCTACAGCAGAAAAATTAATGCGTTCACGCTATAGCGCATATATCACCAGTAATGTTCAATATGTTTATCGAAGCTGGGATGTAAATACGCGCCCACCTTTAACAGTACTACGAGAAGATTCATCGCAGATCTTTACTCACTTAGAAATACTGAATACGACAAAAGGTGATGTGAATGATGAAACGGGAACTGTTGAGTTTATCGCAAGTTATATTCTAAAAAATGACACAGAGAATGCCAATATCCTTCAGCATCATGAAAACAGCTATTTCATAAAACATAAGAATCGATGGGTATATGTGAACGAACTCAGCAAAATTGAGTTTGAAAAATAATCTACAGGAACACTAATTATATGTACGGCTTAGAATCAATTAACATCCAATGCCCTTTTTGTTGGGAAACATTCGAAGCCCTTGCTGATTGCTCAGTAGAGTCTCAGGAGTATGTTGAAGACTGTGAAGTATGCTGTAGACCCATAGTCATGAAAGTTGAAATAGATGAAGAGGGAATGCCCTCTATTGATGTCAGCCGTGAGAGTTAATTAAATCTGCGTAAAGCAATCAACAATGACACCCCACACCTTTTTCACAGTTGTTAATCTGGTTTAATCTTGCTTTAGCGATAGCCTTAATTAGATTAGCATGACTTAAAAACGGATTATACGATTAAACAGAGCGAGCATTTTTTCTAATGATGAGTTGTGTTAGGCTTCATAAAAATAACAATAATAAGGGCTAGTTAACACACACAGAAAATGGGGAGCTGCATAGCAATGTCAGCAACAAATTCACAAAGTAGCAACGACGCAACCGTGGTTAAAACAGGTAAACTTTACCAAAATCGACCATGGTCTTGGATACCCACTCTCTATTTTACCGAAGGTTTGCCCTATTTCGGCATCGTCATACTCTCAACTTTCATGTATAAAAGTTTTGGTCTGAATAATACAGAGATCGCTTTCTACACAGCTTGGTTTTATTTACCTTGGGTTATAAAGCCCTTATGGAGTCCCTTTGTAGATATCTATCGGAGTAAACGATTCTGGGTGATAGCCATGCAGTTATTACTGGGGGCTGGCTTTGCTGGTTTAGCGATGTTGCTGCCTTTAGATAACTATTTACGTTACTCACTAGTGATTTTTTGGCTATTGGCATTTAGTTCTGCCACTCATGATATCGCCGCTGACGGTTATTATTTACAAGTATTAAATGATGGCCAACAATCTTTCTTTGTTGGTATTCGCTCAACGTTTTATCGTATTGCTATGATTACGGGACAAGGTCTAATCGTTATCCTTGCGGGTAAATTAGAGAGTATTTATGATGTTAAAACCGCATGGCAATTAACAATGGCACTTATTGCTGTCATCTTAATTGTTGTCGCGCTCTATCATGCTTTTGTTTTACCCAAGGAAGCACCGCAAAATACATCAACAACTAAAACTAATCCATTTAAAGGTTATGCAGAGGTATTCAAAAGCTTTTTCAAACGTGA
>CALFUP010000062.1 GCA_937929875.1 uncultured Cocleimonas sp.
CGCGGGAATGTTTTCTCAATAGCAGGACGAAGTTCAGCGGCAATATTTCTAACTTCTCGACCTGAATAATTAGACCCACCTCCGAACATCAGGCGTTTATCAGCTGTTAATCGATAGTAATCCATCACAAAGCGACAATCGTAAACCGCTAAATCATGCGGATTGATTTTATTAGCCACTTCATTACCAAAAGGAGCCGTAGTGACGTTGCCACCACATGCGGGAAATATCATTCCCTTCATTTTCATCCCGCCTAAGCGATGATAGGCATTACCCGATAACATAACTGAATTAGCTTTAATTTCACCAAATTCAGTCACAACTGACGGCGACTCTCCATGCTTAATATCAAGCACTATTGAGTCTTCAAAAATTAAAGCGCCTTGATCTTGTGCAACTTTTGCTTCACCTCGACATAGATTTAATGAATGCAAATGCATATTACGCGTATTTACTAAACCACCATGATAGAGATCAGATTCAAGGTAATTACTCATGTCTTTAGCATCGACCAAAGTAACCTTATCTTCCATGCCTTTGGCTACTGCTTCTGCATGATTTTCTTCTAATTCCTTCATGTGCGAAGGCTTATAAGCGGCATGGATATGTCCAAACTTAAGATCACAATCAATCTTATATTTCTCAACTCGTTTTTTTATTATGTCGTGTCCATGCCAACGCAAGTGCCACAAAAAATCATCTGCAGCGTCACCCATTTTAGGGCGCATCTTTTTTAGAATGGCTTTATCACCTGATAAGGAACTTGTTACTTGCCCCCCATTTCTTCCAGTGGCTCCCCAGCCAATCCGATTTGCTTCAACAATGGCAACTTTGAAACCTTTTTCACATAGCTCTACTGCTGTTGCGACACCAGTGAAACCGCCACCTACGATGACCACATCTACTCGGTGATTTCCTTCTAAACGTGGATAGCAATCATCATCATTTCTAGAATTATCGTAATAATTGTTACAGTATTCTGCTGTCATTTTTACCTTGTTCGTAAGTATTTCTGGTTTTATTTAAGTTAAGGAAGGTACTTTAAAGAATTACTGAATGACCAAAGCCCTAATTTTCGAATTATGATCTAAACAACTTAAATACTATTAATATTTGTGATCACAAAAGTATAACAATAAGTAAAAGGAATTTCCCTCTAAATAACATACGTTGATGATTCTCATTTGATATAAAAAATAGTAATTATTATTAGATTTGACGAAACTATGTCATATTTTTCAAGAACCTTCATACTATACAACCGTCGATTGAATAGCTTTTCACTTTTAATTATCAAGGTAAATCATGACAAACAATCACGTAACATTTCTTAGCATTACTATTAAATGAGTATCATTCTCGGACTTATTGCTGCATTTTCATGGGGTTTACATGATATTTTGGTGCGTTTGGTAAGCCAAAAGACCAATGTCTTTTCATCATTATTAATTGTTCTCATCTTTGGTTTCCTATATCAAAGTATTTTAATAGTTGCACGTGGTGAGATCAGCTCCATTCCAGTTCAGGCTTTCTTACCAATCATTTTAGCTGGCATTACGTTTACTACTGCCAGTATTGGTCTATATAAAGCTTTTGAAATTGGCCCTGTTCAACTTGTCGCCCCGATAATTGCAACCTTTTCGATTCTATCGATTTTGTGGGATGTTTTTCAGGGCAATCCAATGACTTTGTATCAAACCATTGCCGTCATTATTGTTTTTTTAGGGCTATATATTGTCGTTTCACTAGCCAATACTCAAGATGATGCCGAATCGAATGGCAAAAAATCCCATGCAATACTTTGGGGTATTTTAGCAAGCGTATCCTTCGCGGTAACATTTGGTATTGGTCATTCGATGGTTAGTTACGCGCCAGAACTCATGACTATTGCCGCAACTCGCTTACTGGCAACTGTATGTCTAATTGTCATCATGCTGTTGCTCCGTATCCCCCTATTTTCAGCAATGAAGCAATGGAAGGTATTAGCCGCAATCGGCTTACTTGATGCTACTGCAATAACGTCTGTCGTTTTCGCAGGAACACTTGCCAATGCTAGCTACGCTGCACTTGGCGCATCCTTATTTGGCGTTGTTACGATTTTAATTGCATGGGCCTTTCTACGCGAACGCATGGTTCCGATTCAATGGTTAGGCGTAGCTTTAACATTTTTAGGTGTCGCTTATCTTGGTGTTAGTTAAACCGTGTCACTCTTTTAAGATATAGATTTTGATTTACGTTAAAAGACTTTATTTTTTGAGAAATTTTCACATGCTCTACTAAACTATTGTTGAAGATTGATCATTTACCGAAATATGATAATGTCAATAATGCCATAGGAAGAATTTGAACTAGAATTAATACAATAATAATCAAAAAAACTAACAACAAGTAAGAATCAAAAGGAGTAGTCATTGAGTTATAAAACAGAATTTGAATCCGCACGCGATAATCCAGAAGCATTTTGGAAAGCACAATCCGAAGCACTCCCTTGGTTTAAAGATCCTGACAAAATACTCACTAAAAATGAACATGGCATCTACAACTGGTTTGCCGACGGAGAAATGAATACGGCCTATATGGCATTAGATCATCATGTTGAAAATGGGCGTGCAGATCAAGCAGCACTGATATATGACTCTCCTGTTACCAATACTAAAAAAACCTACACTTACCGTGAATTACGCGATGAAGTAGCACTTTGCGCAGGCATGTTAAAAGAATTAGGTGTGACAAAGGGTGATCGCGTCATTGTTTATATGTCGATGACACCTCAAGCCTTAATTGGAATGTATGCCTGTGCTCGTTTAGGCGCAATCCACTCGGTGGTTTTCGGCGGTTTTGCACCCGCTGAGTTGGCAGTGCGAATCGATGACGCTAAACCTAAAGTTATTCTAAGCACCTCTTGCGGCATTGAAGTAAAACGCATTATTGAATATAAGCCATTAGTGGATAAAGCCATTGAACTTGCTGAACATAAACCAGATTATTCCGTCGTTTTTCAACGTCCTGAAACACTTGCCGATTTGAACCAAACTTACGACATCGATTGGAAAGAAGCGCTCACTAAATCAGCACCCGCTGAATGCACACCGGTAAATGGCTCAGACCCACTCTATATTCTGTATACCTCAGGTACGACAGGAAAACCAAAAGGCGTTGTCCGTGAAAACGGCGGTCATGCGGTAGCGATGAAGTACAGTATGAAAGCGGTATACGACATCGAACCGGGCGAAGTTTTCTGGGCAGCATCCGATGTGGGTTGGGCAGTCGGGCACTCTTACATTGTTTATGCACCTTTATTACATGGCGCGACTGCTGTTTTATATGAAGGAAAACCCGTGTTTACCCCTGATGCAGGTGCTTTTTGGCGAGTCATTGCAGAACATAAAGTGAAGGGCTTATTCACAGCACCAACGGCCTATCGCGCCATTATTAAAGAAGATCCAAACGCTGAATTCATCAAACAATATGATCTATCGTCTCTTGAAACCATCTATTCAGCGGGTGAACGTTTAGACCCTGCAACACACTCGTGGTTGGAGGAAAAACTAAAACTCTCTGTTATTGATAATTGGTGGCAGACCGAAAGTGGCTGGCCGATTGTATCTAATATGATTGGCATTGAACGTATGGTAATAAAAGCGGGTTCATCCTCCGTGCCTTGTCCTGGTTATGATGTTCAGGTTTTAAATGAAAATGGTAAACAATTGGGAGCCAATAATCAGGGTAATATTGCGATAAAATTACCGCTGCCTCCATGTTTTCTATCCACGGTTTGGGGCGATCTGGAGCGTTTCAAAAGCGGTTACTTAGAAGTATACCCTGGTTATTACAATAGTGGTGACGGTGGTTATATAGACGAAGATGGATACGTTTTCATCATGGGACGTATTGACGATGTCATCAATGTCGCGGGGCATAGGCTTTCGACGGGCGAAATGGAAGAAGTTATCGGTAAGCATGCCGCAATAGCTGAATGCGCAGTGATTGGTCGCAATGATGATCTCAAAGGCCAAATGCCAACGGGATTTGTTGTTTTGAAAAACGGTATTGAAACTAGCGATGAAGAAATCAGCAAAGAATTAGTTGCCCTAGTACGCGAGAAAATCGGCGCTGTTGCTGTATTCAAAGAGGTTTATGTGGTGCCACGTTTACCTAAAACGCGCTCGGGTAAAATTCTACGTAAAACCATGCGGCAAATCTTTAATGGCGAAGAATATGTCATTCCATCGACTATTGATGATCCTGATTCTTTATCTGAAATTGAAGCGCTTAAAGCCTGATTCAATATTCTTGCTGTGCGTCATTTTTCTTTGCTTAAATGGTTAAGAGACGCAGATAAGGGATAAAAGTGACACCCCCACCTTTTTGAAGGCATAAAAAGGCCGTCTTTCGACGGCCTTGCCACTATACAAATGAATTGATAGCTATAACTGGTCTAAAAACTCAAAATCAGTTAATCACCGCTATCTAAAATAGGTGGTGCGCTGACTTCACATTTCTTCTCACCAACAAATTTGATTGGACTCGCGACTAAGTTAATTTTCCCAGCGACTGGATGCTCAACACTTTGCAACATATCTCTTGCCAATATTTGAGGATCTTCAAAGACTTGATCAATGGTGTTGATGGGCCCACAAGGCACATTCACACTTTCTAAAGCCGTTAACCACTCTTGGGTAGTCTTTGTTAGTAACTCAGCTTGTAAAATATCACAAAGAGGCCCACGGTTTCTCACACGAGATGCGTTGGTTTGATAATCCGCATGACTAGCAAGTTCTGACATGTCCAGCAACTGACACAAGGTTGCAAACTGACCGTCGTTGCCTACGGCAATAATCAAATGACCATCAGAACTAGCAAACGCTTGATAAGGAACAATGTTGGGATGTGCATTTCCCAATCGCTCAGGTACGGTATCACCAATTAAATAGTTACTTGCTTGATTCGCTAATATTGCCGCAGTGCAATCAAACAGAGCCATATCAACATGCTTGCCTAAGCCGGTTTGTTGACGCTCATGTAGTGCTGCTTGAATCCCGATCACTGAATACAAGCCAGTAAAGATATCCGTTACTGCGACACCTACTTTAGTTGGCATTCCACCTGCGCTATCTGGCTCACCCGTAATACTCATCAAGCCACCCATGGCTTGAATCATAAAATCATAACCCGCGCGTTTTGCGTAAGGACCCGTCTGACCAAAACCTGTGATTGAGCAATAGACTAATGAAGGATTAATCACTTTTACAGATTCATAATCCAGCCCGTATTTGGCTAAGCCGCCAAGCTTATAATTCTCAATAACCACATCGGCTGTTGCGATCAACTCTTTAATTTGTTGCTGACCTTCGGCTTGAGTGATATCGATAGAAATCGACTGCTTACCACGATTTGCACTAAAAAAATAAGCGGCATCTTTAGTGTCATTTCCATCACGATCTTTAAGGTATGGAGGTCCCCAATGGCGGGTATCGTCGCCTACTTTTGGGCGTTCGATTTTAATAACCGTTGCCCCAAGGTCAGCCAGTACCTGACCAGCCCAAGGGCCAGCCAGAATTCGGCTCATATCGATTACGGTGATACCCGCTAGTGGCTGCATGCTTTTCATTTTAAAAGAATGCCTGAATACCCGTTTGCGCACGACCCAAGATCAAGGCATGAATATCAGCCGTACCTTCATAGGTATTTACCACCTCAAGATTGACCATGTGACGCATGATTGGATATTCGTCCGAAACACCATTTCCACCGTGCATATCTCTTGCAACACGAGCGATTTCCAAGGCCTTAGTACAATTATTACGCTTCATCATTGAGATTAACTCAGGCGCTAAATTACCTTGATCTTTTAGTTGAGATGCACGTAACACGCCCTGTAAGCCGATACTAATATCCGTTTGCATTTGCGCTAGTTTATGTTGAATTAATTGGTTTGCCGCCAAAGGTCGGCCAAACTGAGTACGTTCCATAGTATAACTGCGTGCCGCTAACCAGCAATCTTCGGCAGCACCTAAAGCTCCCCAAGCAATTCCTAGTCGCGCACTATTCAAACAACCAAAAGGACCTTTTAAACCTTCAATGTTGGGCAATAGATTTTCACTGGGAACAAACACATCTTGCATCACAATTTCGCCAGTAACAGAAGCTCGTAACGCTAATTTACCCTCAATTTTTGGAGCGCTTAAACCTGCCATTCCTTTTTCAAGAATAAAACCACGAATAATCCCATCACCAGTCTTAGCCCAAACGATAAAAACATCTGCAATCGGTGAATTACTAATCCACATTTTTGCGCCATTTAAGATATAACCATCATCGACAGATTTAGCTCGTGTAATCATGCTAGAAGGATCAGAGCCATGGTCTGGTTCAGTCAAACCAAAACAGCCCACCCATTCACCAGAAGCTAATTTAGGTAAATATTTTTCGCGTTGAGCTTCGTTGCCGTAGGCAAATATTGGATACATCACCAAGCTTGATTGCACACTCAGCATGGATCGATAGCCCGAATCAACTCGCTCAACTTCGCGTGCAATCAAACCATATGAAACGGTATTTACCCCTGAACAACCATAACCTTCAATCATTGGGCCAAGTAATCCTAACTCGCCCATTTCATTAAAAATTTCTCTGTCGGTACTTTCAGAACTAAAAGCTTTGCGAACGCGAGGAAATAATTTGTCCTGAGCATAGGCTCTCGCCGTATCCATAATCATTGTTTCTTCGGAAGTCAGTTGCTTACGCAAAAGAAACGGGTCTTCCCAATCGAATTTTCCCCAATCACTCATATGGATACCTAAAATAGTTAACTTTAAAATTATAGTAACAATAAAAAATATCACCAAATTAAATCAAAGAAGATTCGGACTTGGTTGCGTTTGAGATTTCACATTTGAATTATTTTGCCTAATAAAATAATTCAAACAGTCAAAAGTAGGGGGTTTATTTGAAGCGATCAATATAAATGCCATAAAAGTAGGGGGGTGTCTTTTAATTAGATTTGAGGTTGTTTTCGCAGCCTTTTGACACTCTCATATTCCTCGAATATC
>CALFUP010000063.1 GCA_937929875.1 uncultured Cocleimonas sp.
TAAGCGTTCTTGGGTAATTGAAAAAACGTTTTCGCCTTCAGGAGTATTTGGGAAAGTACCGGCTGCCCAGCGATTATTTTTTACGTGAACTTTTATCTTCATTAATGTCCCTTGGCGTTGGATGGTAACTGTTGATATTTAGTCATTCTGAGTTATAAGCTTTTTAATTGGGCAATAATTTGTGAATCGCGCTCATCTTCTACTCGTTCGTCACCGGAAAATATAATGTTCATAACAATGTCATTAGTTTGTTCCAAAGCTTTAAAGTCTTCGGCTTCACTTGCAGAATGCTGCGGCTGTCTAATTATTGTGTCACTACCATAAGTAGGAATAATCTTACTCGAAAGTTCTGAAGGTTGAGGTGGGTTTACACCTTTTTGTAGCCCTCGAATAAAGCGCCGGAGTTGATGGCGGTATAAAGCCACACCTTTATCACCTTGGACTAAGTTCTCTTTGGTATGGTCAGAGATATTACCCATACCTTCTACCGCTTCAACATCTCCTGGGCTGTTTTGTTTTTCTTCGTAAGTACGATCAACAACTTCACCCTGTTCAATCATTTGCATACCTTCAGGTGTGTTGTATTTATGTGGGTCACCACGCTCACCAAAATTACCCCATGCAAATGCAATGCAGTGTTCATCATCCACAGGAACAACCCAGCGAGTAAAAGCACTGCGTCCGAAGTGACGTTCTTGAGTACCATCAGCGGCAAATGCCGCTCCTGCTTGAGTGAAATTAGGAAGAATCAATTCGTTGACTCGAACCCAAATATTATCTCCAACTCGACGTGAAGCGGTACCTAAAATACGTTGCTTATCGATATGATAAAACTTGATGAAGCCGAGCTTTCCAAAACCATCAGAAAATTGCGATTGATGTAAAAAAGCAGTATGGACAGGATCTACGATGGCATCTAAAACTTGAATCCAATTACATGCAAATGGTGCAGCATATGGCGTCATCGTCATATCTGGTATATTAAAAGTATCATATAAAGGGAATTCAGGAATTTCTTCCGATGGTCCTAGGTATGCGAATAAAAGCCCTTTGAATTCTTTTATATGGTATGCGCCTAGCCGTAAATTATGTTTTACCCGAATTCCCGCATCTGTGTCTTCTTCCCCAGGTATTTTTAGGATAGTTCCATCAACATCAAACTGCCAACCGTGATAACAACAGCTAATCCCTTTGTCTTCACAGCGACCATATTCAAGGGATGCCCTACGATGAGGACATTTTTTATGTACCAAGCCATATTGACCAGATTTGTCTTGGAAGAGAACTAATTCTTCCCCCAGTATTTTGATTAGTTTGGGTTTTTCACCTAATTCACTCGTGATATGGATAGGATGCCAATAGCGACGCAGGTATTCACCGCAAGGTGTATTTGCATCTGTTTGAGTTAACTCATCAAGGGAGCTACCTTCCCACGTTTGATGGTAGCCGCAAAAGGAAGAAAAATTAGTTTTATCTTGAGTCTTAGCTTCAGCCATCTGTATAGCCTATAAATTCGATTGCTTTTTAGTTGTGTTATTAATATATGAAAAAAACAATATTTACAATTTATTTTAACGAAAGCGTAATTTAATTTGTTTATTTTACTTATTTCGTAGTTATTTGGGGTGTTTCTGTGAAATGGGCTTTTCAGGCATTGCAATCGAATATAGAAGTCTCGAATTTATATAGTTCAAGGCTTTGTCTACTTTAGGTCGATATTGGGATTTGCTAGGAGAAATGACAAAAGCTGTCATTGATGTTTCTTATATCGATGCAAATAGAATAATTGCATCAAAATTCAATTTTTATTTTTTGTTAAATTGATAACTAACATCGAAAAGATGTTAGTTATCGTTATGTCAGATTATCTGCTTTCGTCATCAAATTGTTTGAATAAAACAGAGGTATCCGCTCTTGAGTAGCCACGTTTTTGGAGATCAGCGTATTTTTCATCGACTTGTTTAGCCGTAGGGAGATCAATCCCTAAAGTTTCAGCTTCATCAAAGCAAATTGCTAAGTCTTTACGCATCCAATCAATCGCAAAACCTAAGTCAAAGTCGTTATTCATCGCCGTTTTAGTACGATTAACCATTTGCCAAGAGCCCGCTGCACCATGTTGTAGAACATTTAGCATCATTTCAGGATCGATATCCGATGCTTTTGCCAAACGCCAAGCTTCTGATAAACCTTCTAATAAACCAGCAATACAGAGCTGATTAACCATTTTAAGAACTTGTCCTTTGCCAGACTCACCCACTAAAGTGGTTGCTTTAGCATAGGAGTTCATAAGGTCTAAACACTTATCGAAAGTACTTTGGTCACCGCCAACCATGATAGTTAAGACTCCGCCTTCAGCTCCAGCTTGTCCACCTGAGACAGGAGCATCTAAAAACTCCATATTCAATTCTTTTGCTTTTGCATAAAGTTCGCGAGCTAAAGTAGCTGACGTTGTCGTGTGGTCAATTAATAATGCGCCAGTTTGTGCCGCATTAAATACTTTAGTATAAATTTCCCTAACATCATTATCATTACCTGCACAACTAACTACTACATCGGCATTTGCAACAGCCTCTTCAACAGTCTCAGCAAGACTACCATCATATTCACCAGTCCATTTTTCTGCTTTTGTTGTAGTCCGATTAAATACGGTGACATTATATTCGGGGTTCTTTGCAAGAAAACCAGCCATGGGATAACCCATTGTTCCTAATCCAAGAAAGGTAATATTTTTTTGAGACATACGCTATTTGCTCCTAAGTTTTAAACTGCTCACAAAGTCACTTTGTGAAACCAACTTTTATTAGTGTAGTTTGTAATACTAGATTGTCAGGGTTTTTATCAGGAAATTCGTGTGACTAAATGTAAGTTTATAGAGACGGTTTGTTTTTAAACACACTTATTATCACTTCTAGTAAAGCCTTGATAATCGGATCA
>CALFUP010000064.1 GCA_937929875.1 uncultured Cocleimonas sp.
ATTCGTTCGAGCGTTTTAGCCTTGAAAGTGAAGGGGAAACACTTGAAATAATCGTGTTAAACAAAGGCAATGCTAAAGCGATGATCTATTTTGGTGGCAATGCTGAAGCGGTGGTTGCGAATGCTGAGGACTTTTCATCACACTTCTCGGATACCACAACATATCTTATCAATTACAGAGGCTACGGTGGTAGCACTGGCAAGCCTACGGAAGCAGGAAATTATGCGGATGCTCTGGCGGTTTATGATCATATTAAGAAAAACCATTCTCAAATCTCTGTCGCTGGAAGAAGTTTGGGTTCTGGTGTAGCGACGTATCTAGCCGCGAACAGAAAAATTGAAAATGTGGCGTTGATTACACCTTATGACAGCATTTTAAATATTGCAAAAGCCAACTACTCCCTATTCCCCGTTACTCTTCTTTTAATGGATGTTTACGATTCAGCATCGAGAGCAAAAACGATTCAATCAAAGGTGTTGGTGATAGCGGCAGAAAATGATGTGGTGATACCGATGCTAAACACACAGAATTTAGTTGATGCATTTAATGATGATCAAGTGCAATTGAAGGTGATTAAAAACACGGGGCATAATGATGTTTCGAATAGTCCTGAATATTTAAAAGTGTTTAGGAATTTTTTGTAAAGGAGGCGAAAAAAGTAGGGGGGTGTCTTTTACTTCAAGGAATACCTCTTAATCACTAATTGTAATACTATGCCGCTGTTTATAATTTATTCGTTTGGAATATAAATAATGGCTCTTAAAAGTTCTCTAATCGCAATTCTTATTGGTATAGCTCATTATATTTTGATAGCGTATTGCTGGGGGCAAAGCCCATCTCATTCACCCTTACTAAGCTGGGTTTCTAATTTTGATCTCTCTCTTATAGTCGGAAAACTAACCTTTTATACACTTGAATTTATTGCTCATGTTTTATTTTCTTTTCCGGCGGCGTACGTTGTTTATAAACTCCAATCTACGAAGGGATTCGGTTATTTGATATTGGCTATATTGCCAAGTTTTTTATGGATAAACCGATATCTTATTACTGAGCCAATTGCAATTATTGATCTTCAGCCGTGGGATATTACACTGACAAACCTTGTTTATGGCATCACTGCAATTCCTATTTCTTTATTCATTATTTACAAGATAACAACAAGCATCAAATCAGGTGAATAGTTACATAGGAGATCTAAACTACGAATGAATAGAAACGATTTAAAAAGTGGGGGGGTGTCTTTTAAATGCGCTATTCAATCATCGTTTCAATCAAATACGTGCCCAGTTGCTTCGTAGCATAAGCCTGTAATGGGTCAAAATACCAAGCGGGGTCTAATAATCGGTCGTATTTAATTGTTAGTTTCACTTCCGTCCTCCCTGAGTCTAGTGCTTTCATATTTATCTCAGTGCCATGTGCTTTCAAATAATTAGATAGATAACTAGTATCTTCTAGCATCTCTAAACGAATCCGATTGTCGCTAACTTCTGCAACTTTCATTTTGGTATAACCTTCGTGGGTATTAGTAACGAACCAGCGATGATAACGGTAGTGAATAGTATGAATCTCGCCTTCATCTAACGGGCCAATATCAGTTTGGTATGGCATAGGAAATAGGGTTAGTAGCCAGTTTCTGCTTTGTTCTAATTCGACAGGGCGAACTAGATTACGTTTTATTTGATCAATACTAACGTTAACGACTTTACTGCTAGTCACTTCGTTATAACGATCAAAACTTAAACTAGGGTGTATGCCTTCACTCGCTGAAACAATGAGTATCAGAGGAAGGATATGCAGGTGCATATTACTGCGACCTTTATTCTTTTCGTAAGCTTGTTTAATTAAGAACACGATAAAAATCACAAGAAAGTAGATAGGCATAAACATGACTACGCAGAGAAAACCTTCTAATAAAATCACTGAACTGCCAAGCATAATGATCAATGAATAACGTGAGAATCGTGCGAGTCGACTTTTCCAATCCTTCTCTGCTGTTTCTTTTGTGCTGATTAAAAGAAAGGCCCCAATTGCAGCAGGAATTCCAATATATAAAATGGCTGAACCAGAAATATTAGAATGTAATATTCTAAATATACCGATTGAAGATACGACTATGATTGCAATAATGCGGAATAAATCAGATTTGAAAAAGGACGGCTTGGACATTTTAAATATCCTCTTTGTTGTCTGCTAATTTTCGGCTTTCTTTTTTAATGCCGGAACCGACAGGACAGAAATTTGCGGTGAAATCTTGCAGGCTTGTCACTAAATTATTTCGATTTAGGCTGTAATGTGTGAATTGCCCTTTTTTCTCACCCACAATAAGTCCTGCTGTCTGTAGTATTTTTAAGTGCTTTGATAATGCAGGCTTACTCATTTCAAAACGTTCTGCAATTTCACCTGCCGTTAATGATGTCGCAGATAAATAACTAAGCACTTTGCGACGTGGTGTAGATGAGAGTGCTTCGAAAATGAGGTTGATATTATCCATGTGATTTAATTCGCTTCTTTGTTATCAATTTAAATGAAGCATCGTTTAATGCTTTTTGCTTTGCTGGTTTTAATTCGGGGCGGTTTGGTAAATCTTCTGGGCATCTGATATCCCACACTAATCCAACTTTTTTTAGAAAACACAACACCCACCAACCTGGGTCTGTCTCATTACTTTTCAGCCCTAGTTTTGCTGATTCTGGAAAAGCGTGATGATTGTTATGCCAGCACTCCCCCATGGTTATTAAACCAAGATGCTTAATGTTGTAACCTTGAACAGCGGCACCTTCGACATGCCAGTGTTTATCACCATCATTGTGAGCAAAGTACCCGACTAACCAATGACCCGTGACACTCACTGCTACACGCATGCAAATACCCCAAATGATCCAATCAATTCCACCTAAAGCACCTAATAGCACAGCTAATGGTAATTGTTGCCACATCCAGTACTTTTCCATTAAGCGATAAACGTTGTCATCTTGAATACGGGCTTCAGGTTTAAATTCAGGCTCATACTTTAACTGAATGTCACAGTGCACTTGCCAGAACCAGTCTTGAAACATGCTGCGTTTATGCGCAAAATAATCATGACAGCGAGCTTGGCGTTGTGCCCAGTCACGCATGTCATGGGTTTTCATCATTCCAAGAGGTCCTGCTAAACCCACTAAGGTGCCCAGATAGACAAACACATACTCTAACCATAATGGACAAGCATAACTGCTATGAATGAGCCGGCGATGCATACCGAGAGAGTGTCCTAAACACAGTGTTATTGCTGAGGTGATTAAAAAAACCAGAAGCGCTTCGATACTAAAAGTAAGAACACCGCCTACAAATGCAATCAAGTACATACTCGAAATCCATAAGGACTTGATAGGCGAATAATGCACTTTACCTAGTAGGGCTGTATTACTTTTTGACTGACTAATTATTCGATGTACTTGTGACATATTAATTAACTATTTAACTTATTAGTTAATTAACTATCTATTACTTTCGTTTTAAAGTCAACAAGATGCAGCTTGGAATATTGAGTCGGATATGAAACATAGTCAAAAAGTGGGGGGGTGTCATTTAGATATTGCTCAATAAGGTCTTCTATAAAGCTCACTGCGAGTGCCCATCAGAACGGTCTTTTCCAATCTTATAAACCATAAAAACCCTATCAAGACTTATCCTGATAGGGTGATAAATGAGACCTTTGCATGAGAGACATGACGGATTAAAAATGTTTGAAATTCCACCTGTTTTCCTAAAAATTGAAATTACGCAATTTTTTATCTCGCCATTCTCTCGTGCAAAGATCTCAAATAAAGAATGTTGTTACTTCAACTAACAACTTACTTCATTGAGCTAAGCCCAAACAAATTTCCTTCTGTATCCATGCATACACTAACGAAACCAAATTCGCCAATCGACATTTTAGGGTTAATTACTTTGCCACCTGCGTCTGCTACTCGTGATTCTTCAGCTGTGCAGTCTTCAGTGCCAAAGTAGACAATTGTGCCGCCGGTTACTGGGCCAGCGCTTTCTCTTTTGACGAGTGCGCCGCCTGCTCCGTAGTTGTCCATATCGGTTATGAAGGCTTTCATTTCAACACTACTGTCTGTTGGGTCGCCCATGTTTTCTAGTTGTTGATTTAACACGGTTTGGTAGAAAGCTGCTGCTCTGTCCATATCGTTTACGTAAATATCGAACCCTCCAATTGCGTTTTGTTTCATGATCTTTATTCCTCTCGTTTCGGTTTATGTGTAAGACGAGGTAATAATAATCAACGGCAAATATTCCGTATTGTATAAATCAAACACACTTTACATTTTTGATAAAAGTGCCCTAAATATTACTATTATTAATGCGTACAAACTAATTGCATGTATTGATGCTAAACTCTAATTAATATTTTTAATATCAGGGAGGATACATGGAAAATATTAGTTCAATGCTCGCAAAGATGCGCAGCCTAAAGTCGGCAACTATGTCAGCTCACGAAAGTAGAGATATTTATTTTAAAACGCTTTTTGCTGACCCCTATGGCTTAAAAAATAAAGAATACGATTGGGAAGGCGAAAATAAGTTTATTTATGTTGCTCTGGCTGTTTATGGCATCGGAATTGCTACTTTATTATTTTTGGAATTTAAAGGATTCATTCCTACGATAAATCCACTTATCTATTTAGCCTTTCTGTTTTCGGTTTTTATCGAATTGTTGGGAAAGGTTATTTTTTCTTGGTGTATTCACCGTTTTAAAATAAAAATAAACTACATAAGAAAGCTCGCATTACGCCCGTGGCGGAAGCTGAAGATATACGTCATTACTCTATTTTTTGTCGTTGGCGGAAAGGATGCTGTACATATCATCACTATGTTGTTCTTTTTAGATCAAATGAAAACGATCATTACTGAATGGAATGTACTCAGACGTAAGTTCCCTATTCTGGCTTATGCTTTTGTCGCTTGGGATAGAATCGAAGATAGACCGTACACATTACGTTACGACATGCTTGAGGATATTCTAAGGTTTGTTGTCTATTTGCCTTTCATTGTTTTATTTGGCAAGGCGTCAATTATCATTATGATCCCAAATTTAATTAATGAGTTTGGCGATGGTTTAGCAGAACCTGTGGGCCTTCGCTTTGGAAGACATAAATATCGCACGCGTTCATTATGGTATAACGGTAAATTCTGGAATGGTGATTTTCAACGAAGCCTAGAAGGCAGTGCAATGGTGTATATCATTTCTATCGTTGTATTACTGTTGTACCAAGATTTATTTACCAGCACTCAACTCATCATTTCACTGATTTTCTTACCCGTAATAATGACAGTTGCCGAAGCATTTAGCCCACATACGAATGATGGGCCAATGTTAGCCTTAACCGGCTGCTCCTTTCTTTGGGTCACAATGAATTATGTTTAAGCTTATTTACAACAGAGCCGTGTTGTAAAACCACCAAAAAGTGGGGGAGGCTGTGTTCAACATACTTCGACGTAGCTCAGTAAGAGTGCTCAATGGAACTATTATTTTAATAGCCGGCATTAAGTTTGATCAAGATCGAACACATTGTGTGTTGCTGTGGCGCTACGTTTAATTAGCTACAGCAAACACTACTTAGTGTTTAACAGTGACGGGAACCCAAATGGTATTCGAGTGGCATGAAAGATTAAAAGGACCGTGAGTTTTAGGAGTCCAAGCTGAGTGTGGTCCTGCACATCTTTCATCAAAATGGAGAGTAAAACTTCCAGTATGCCCCACTGATAATTTATTTAGTGTTTGCATACTCGTAACATGGTAAGTGTTAAAATCAATTTTTTTATTCGTTATATTTTCATCCCAAGCACCTTTATCCCCAACGATTGAGAATTTTTTGGCTTTAATTTCACATGCCACAGTGTTATTGGTATTTTTCCATTCATTAATAATTTGAAAACGTGCTTTACAGTCTTTAGCAAAGGCATTTGTGCTTCCAAATAATATGGTGATGCAAGTCAACAACAAAACTGTTGGTTTTCTTATATCATTTTTCATTACTAATCCTTCCTTTCATTATTTGCTATCCAGTTTTAACAATTTTTCATTTATTAACTGAATTATAAAAATAATGACTACTACATACTGGTAATAAATCACAAAATTAGTAACTGTACTCATATTCAAATAGTAAAAAAGCCCTATCAAGAATTATCTTAATAGGGCTTTTTTACGAACATTGTTATGTAGTTACATGCTTACTTTATTGAGCTAAGCCCAAACAAATTTCCTTCTGTATCCATGCATACACTGACGAAACCAAATTCACCAATCGACATTTTAGGGTTAATCACTTTACCGCCTGCTTCTACCACTCGTGATTCTTCAGCTGTGCAGTCTTCAGTGCCAAAGTAGACAATTGTGCCGCCGGTTACTGGGCCAGCGCCTTCTCTTTTGACGAGTGCGCCGGCTGCTCCGTAGTTTTCCATGTCCGTTTCAAACGCTTTCATTTGAACCCTACTGTCTGTTGGGTCACCCATCTCTTCTAACTGTTGATTTAATACTGTTTGATAAAAAGCTGCTGCTCTGTCCATATCGTTTACGTATATATCGAACCATCCAATTGCGTTTTGTTTCATGATTTTTTCCTCGTTGTTTAGGTTTATAAATAAGAAAACTGTAATCAAGTGATTAAGAATTTCCTTACGACGAGGTAATAATATGCAAGCGTTGTTATTTGGTATTGTATAAATCAGACATGTTTAAATATTTTTGAAAAACGTATTAAACATCGAATTTTTTGTAATATTCAGCGGGTGTGTAACCTGTGATTTTACGAAAGGAGTGGATAAAGTGAGATTGGTCTGCGTAAGAATCTAAATAGTGTTGCTTGAATGATTGCTGCAGTCGGATGACTTTTAAAAAGTCATGTGGAGAGAATCCCGTCGACTTTTTTAACGTGCGTTGCAATTGACGCGGCGACATTCCGGTAAGATCGGCCATGTCAGTAACCGTTAGGATTGAATCACTATTCGTGAGTATTGCCTCAGTCACTGGATTAACCGCTACGAGTTTACGCTCGATAAGTTGGTCGACTAAATCGGTAAAAATAGCTTGCTTGTCGATGAAGTCACATTGAACCAGTTTGTCACTGGTTTCGATAAGAGGCAATTTACCCCTATAAGGAGTGCCGACAAAGCTATCTGCCGTTTCTTTCTGATCGCCTTGCCAAACACCAGGATAAAACTGAATGCCACAATAGTTAAATTCTTTACCTAAATTAAGCAGTTCGTATTCGGTACGGAGCGCAGTAACGCCCGCTATTTGCGTATCAGCTTGATTAAACAGAATGTTTACGCAAGCATCGGGTAAAGCATGCAGACAAAAATCATCAGCGAGCTTATTATCAGTTTTAAGCTCCCAATAGCTATGCACCAGATTGGCATAACGTCCCGGCGGTTTGGCTTCATTGTTGCTTACGTTTTGTGTGCTTTTTGCTATACCGTCTTGTATGGGATCGTACATTTTTGCCCCAAGTTTCTATACTTTGTTACTTATAAAAGGCTTCAACCGTTCCTTTCATTTTCATCATCAGTGGCTGTCCGCGACGGTCCAAGGCTTTTGCTGATGAAACTGATACCCAACCTTCGCTGATACAATATTCTTCGACATCGTTTCGTTCTTTACCATTCAGCAAAATACCAATTTCGTGCTCGAAAATTTCTTTTACATGATGTGGGCTTTTAGGGTTACCTGAAAGGCGATCAGGTAAAGTTGGTTTTGATGAAGAGTCGGTCATATTGTTACCTGAGTTATATTAATAATGATGCACTATTGTAGATGAAATAAGCAGGAGCTGATTGTAAATAATATAAGTCGCGCACTCAAGAACACAGTAGTCTTTTGAGATTCAGCTTGAAACGTTTCACTAGCAAAATATTTAACAAGACGGGATGTCTAATGAAAATTCCTATAATATGAATATGCACCGATTTCATTTTTTTAGTTTGTTGTAATGTGTGAGAGGAAAAACATGGATAGATTAACAATAACGAATGCACTTCAAGGAATAGGCGACGATGGCTTACCCTTTAAAGAATTATTTCAGCATGGTTCTTTAAGTGTTGAAATGTATAAGCCTGTGGGTGTTGACGCTCAAGAGCCTCACGACCGTGATGAAGTGTATGTCATAACATCTGGTTCTGGGTATTTTGTAAACGGAGAGTCCCGAGAAAAATTTGAACAAGGCGAGGTTTTATTTGTTCCGGCGGGCGTGGTTCATCGTTTTGAGGAATTTACTGATGACTTTTCAACATGGGTCTTTTTCTATGGTCCTGTGGGTGGTGAGAGTGCTTGAGTCGTGGATAATTCTTGATAGAGTCTAAGCCTTAAGATCCTATTTGATAATACCCAAAATGATTACTTTTCGCCCAGCGACAAAACAAGATGCAAGTTTCTTATTTCCTTTAATTGTGGAATCGTCTGGTGGTGTTTACTTAGCTATTTGGCGTGCTTTATCTGAAAATGATGAGTCTATTGAAGACACGGCTATCACGTATTTTACTGATGCAAAGAATAACTTAAACATTGAAAATACAGTGTTAATTGAATTAGATGGTATCCGCATGGGAGCCATGATTTGTTACCAAGAAAAGGAAGAGCAAGAAAGTCAGGAAGATACGACAGAACCAGCAAGAGAAAACTCACCATTACCTCTAGAATTGACCAACGCCTTGCAACCGTATCGGGAGTTAAGTGATCCTAATAGTTTTTTCATCTCAGAGTTGTGTCTAGTGAAAGAAGCAAGAGGCCAAGGATTGGGAACACAGTTATTGGAATACGCGAAAGAAACAGCAAAAAAGCAGAACTTTTCTAATATCACATTACGTGTGTTTTCTGAGAACGTTGGGGCAATTAGGTTATACGAAAGATTCGGATTTCAGTTTGTCGATGAGTTGCCACTTATTCCTCATCCCGAAATAACAATGACTGGATCGATACTATTGATGTCATATCCAATTTAAAGCTCTGAAAAAGTGGGGGGGTGTACTTTTGCAAGCTCAGCACGAGTTATTTTGGGTTAACTCAGTACCTAAATTCGACAAACTCGGTATAAATACTTTTCAGAAGTGTAATTTTTATCACAGATTCTTCTTAACGCCATCCAGTAAATACAGTGCTTTTTCGTGATTGGGGTATCTTTCGAGATACGATTCAAGAATGCTTATCGCTTTCGTATTATCACCATTGATGATCAAAAGTTCAGCTTCGGCTATTACTTCTTTTTCAGGAACAGTCGATTTATGTTTTGGCACTAATACAATTGCTACGTATGCAAATATAATAATTAGCGAAATAGTGACTATAATTAAGACATGCATTTTATCTCCCATAATCTAATAAACCTTCCGATAGTCTTGTGAAGTATTACTTTCTCCCTTCCAATACTTGTAAGGTTTCTTCTAACCATAACAGTTCACCTTTGGCGTGATTAATGCCATATCTTAAGGAAAGGTATTTACTCACATAGTAGAGCTCTTTTATATCTTCAACGCCGTTACTAAAAAACTCCTCTTCTATGTTTTGGTAAGTCTTTAAGTTTTGCTCAGCTTTTAATTGATGATCGTTAAGTACTTTTATTAAAACGTCTTTTCCCACTTCCTCTAGCGTTAATAGCTTCACTAATAGTATGTTTTTAGCTGATGGTTTTTTGCTGGGTTGTTCTACCCACAGCAATAATTCTTCTCTACCCTTAGCGGTTATTGAGTAGTTTTTCTTATTCGGCTTTCCTAATTGCGCAATGCCCTCTACTGCTAGCCACTGATTATTTTCTAACTCAGCGAGGGTTTTATAAATTTGTTGATGACTCGCTCCCCAATAAAAATTCACACTGCCAGAGAATTCTTTAGCAATATCGTAACCAGATTTCGGCTGGCTGATCACCATACTCAAAATGGCGTGTTTTAATGACATAGGTTTAGTCCTAAAAATATTGTCACACAATTCATATGCAATTAATTGCATATAAATGACAGTCGTGTATATTATGCAATTAGTTGCATATGATTCCACATTCTACAGGTTTTTACCAATGACATTATTCAAAGCGCTTCTTATTTTTCATATTATTTCCGGTTCGATTGCATTGCTCTCTGGTATTGGCGCTAGTGCAGTTAAGCAGTTTGACTGGAAGCATATTTGGCATGTTAGGTTTGGTACGGCTTTCTTTTATACCATGATTGCCATTTTTGTCTCGGCACTTGCCATGTCCTTAATGAATGACAATACTTTTTTATTATTAGTGTCTTTATTTAGTTTTTACTTTGCTTTTACAGGCTGGCGATACGCTAAAAATAAAGCAGGCATTCCAATGATGGTAGATTGGAGCGCCGTTATATTACTCTTTGTCGTCAGTATAATAATGATCGCATTCGGTCTAAAAGATCAATTGGGTGAAGCAGACGGAAATGGAGTGACGTTGATTGTTTTCGGTTTATTGGGTATTGGCAATTCATTAGTTGATTATTTTGCAATGAAATCAAAAACAGCTACTGGTAAAAAGCGTATCGCGCTTCATGTTACAAAGATGCTAGCAGGGCTTATTGCTACTGTGACAGCGTTTGTTGTAACCAATTTTACGGCGAACCCTGAGTTTATTTTGTGGATTGCGCCAACCATTTTTATTGTTCCTTATATTGTTTACTGGAATAGAAAATTAAAAAAATAAGCTTTTTAGGCAACGAATTAAGATAATCTCTAGGATATCTAATATAGAGTTAAGCCTTGTGACAATCGAAACCCAGAAAAATAGCATACAGAGCTATATTCGCGCTAAGGATGATAATAAACCGCACCTGATGAAGGTTGCGTTTACTGACTCAGCTACGCTAGAAATGAAAGTTAAGACAGATAACATCTCGTTTCCTGCGGAGACTATTGGTTTAGACGCCATGAGCAATGTCTTAGTGAGAAACTTTAGTCAGACGTTTGAGAATGTTTATACGTTTTGTTTGTCTGATTCATTTGTAAGCCAAGGAAACGTGTTGTCATGTGATTGGCTGGTTTGTATGTCGGAAAGAGATGGCGGAAAGGTAAGGGTAGGTGCGGGTAAATATGATTGGCACTTTCAGGATGAAGAAAATCGAACAGCCAATATCAATGGTATCGTTAGTACTTTGGCTACTAAACTAGTAATAACCATTGAGCAAATGCTCATCTTATCTCCAGATCATTCTGACCAGATAATGGAATGGGCGGGTAAATTACCTTATCCCTTTAGCGACTCAGAACAAATGATAGAATATATACCTGATTTGGAATCGCTGGACATGATAACTGAATTTTTGAATAAAAAATATTCTTAAAAAGTGGGGGGGTGTCCTTCGACAAAGCTCAGTACAAGTGCTCAACAGAACTGTCATTATAATTCTCACTAATCCCCTCTTCGTGAAAGCTGTTAGGAAAGTTCTATGTCTGTAATCGCAACGTTAAAACAGTTTTTTCTTAGTTTATTTAGCATTAAAGAATATGCCGTTGAATTAACTCCGCTTAGCAATGAGATGCGCACATTTTTATCCCAAAACGTCTCCTTTTATGCTGCCTTAGATGAAACTGAAAAACCCTTTTTCGAGCAAAGAATTGGACTGTTTTTACAAACCACTAAAATAGTAGGTCACGATGTAGAAGTAACCGAACAAGATGAGTTATTAGTCGCCTCTGCCGCTATCATTCTTGTCTGGCGTTTTCCTGATTGGTATTACGTTAATCTGCATACCGTGGCTTTGGTTTCTGGCTCGTTTAATGAGCATTCTCAATTTGGTCAAGCTGATTCCCGTATTCAAGGTATGGTGGGCACGGGGGCAATGAAGGGGCAGATGATCTTAAGCAAACCCGCTTTGCATTTAGGCTTTTCAAATGACAGAGATAAAAAGAATGTCGCCTTACATGAATTTTCGCATTTATTAGATTTGGTTGATGGTGGACTGGATGGCTTTCCTGAGCGTTTGTCTCATCATATGCATGCTGTGCCTTGGATAGATTTGATGCGAAAGGAAATGAGCAAAATTCATCATAAGCAGAGCAATATTAGAGATTATGGTGGCACTAATCCGATGGAGTTTTTTGCGGTGGCTACTGAATATTTTTTCGAAAGGCCCAATATGTTATGCCGTAAACACCCAGAGGTTTATGAGGCATTAAAGTCTTTTTATAAACAAGATGTCGCCGCTATCAAAAAAGAAATTAGACCTAGAAAGAAATCACCCTGCCCTTGTGGCAGCGGCAAGCGTTATAAACGTTGTTGCATGGTCAGTAGTGATGTTTCGGAGATTTCTTAACAATATGCATAAAGCAAAGTAGCTATGAGTAAATCAACAACTGCGGTTCTAATATCAGCCTTGGTTTTACCTGGCGCAGGCCATTTCTATTTAAAAAAGCCGGTTGTGGGCTCAGTGCTAATGGGCATAACGTTTGTCTGTCTTTATTTTATATTCTCAACGATATTTACCGTTTCACGCACATTAGCTGTCAGCATACAAGGTGGAGACATTCCTTTTGATATTGGCAAAATTACAGAGCTAGCGTCGCACGAGTTATCAGGTGGAAATGATAGAGTCATCATTATTGCTACTTTTTCTTTGATCATTTGTTGGTTAATAGCAATTGCCGATGCCTTCAGAATAGGCAAGCTACAAGGCAAGAACGATGCTGCTAAAGGTAGATAAGTAGATGCTTCGAGAACTGATCAAAGTGTATTTTTATGTTTAGTTACGTGTTCAAGGCATTTATTTATTAACTACGATGCTTAGCACCATCGTTTTAGGAAAAAATATGAATATTTCAAGTAATGACACAGTGAATGACTTTCTCAACGATATACAATTCAAATCACTCGATCACTTTGAAATAATGATTTTAATTCGCGATTTGTTTTTAAACGCCAATAGTCATTTAGTCGAAGATATTAAATACGGTGGACTGGTATTTACTCTTGAAGATAACCTAATCGGTGGGATTTATTCATATAAAGAACACCTTTCTATTGAATTTAGTGGTGGAGCATATTTTACTGATGCTAATTCTATACTAGAAGGTAAAGGTAAAAAGAGGCGCCACTTAACAGTTATTACTGAAGATGATATCGCTACTAAAAACTGCGCTTATTTTATCGACCAAGCAAGTAATGTTTAAATGGATAGCTCCGTATTTATTTAGAACCTAGACACAAAAAAACCGCTACAAAGCGGTTTTTTTGTGTCTGTATTAACTTTAAGATTAAGCAGCAAGAACTACCGCTGACTTAAGCTTATCAATCGCATTGCTTTCAATTTGTCGAATACGCTCTGCTGATACGTCGTATTTAGCAGCAAGATCTTGCAATGTTGCTTTCTCATCTACTAACCAGCGACACGCTAAGATATCTTTACTACGCTCGTCTAAGGTCGACATAGCATTCGCAAATAATGACCTTGTGTGTGAATCCCAATCTGATGATTCTAATAACTCTGATGGGTCATCAACTTGCTCTGACTCTAAATATTGATTAGGCGAGTAACTGTTGTCCTCATCAGTATCAGACGATAAATCGAAGCCAATATCTTGACCCGACATACGCTTTTCCATCTCCATTACGTCTTTGTTCGTGACGCCAAGATCGTTTGCGATATCAGTAACTTCTTCTTGATTCATCCATGCTAATCTTTTCTTTTTGCTTCTTAAGTTAAAGAATAATTTACGCTGTGCTTTGGTTGTCGCAACTTTTACGATTTTCCAGTTCTTTAGGATAAATTCGTGAATTTCTGCACGAATCCAGTGAACTGCGAAAGAAACTAGACGTACGTTAATTTCTGGATCAAAACGTTTAACCGCTTTCATCAAGCCAACGTTACCTTCTTGCACTAGATCTGCAAGTGGTAAACCATAGCCGCTATAACCGCGTGCCACTTTAATGACAAAACGTAAGTTGTGCATAATGAGCTGACGGGCAGCTTCGAGGTCGTCGTTATCACGTAGTTTTACGGCTAACGCTTGTTCTTCTGATTTTAGCAGCACTGGTATTTCACGCACAGATTGTATGTAACTTTCAAGGCTGCCTGAAAGTACTGGCATGGTTGCAGCAACTGCATTGTTATTTATTGCTGGTGTGTTCATTATATCTTTTCCCCTGATATTAATTACTCAAGTATGTGCCTATATTAGCACTCAATAGGTAAGAGTGCTAATTTCCGTATAAGTTCCCGATAAGTTGTATATTTATAAAAAAATTAATAACTTATAGCCTATCAAAGAGCAGAAAAAACAGTTTTAGCAGCAGATAGTGTGTCTTCGATATCAGAATCGGTATGCGCAGAGGACATAAAGCCAGCTTCATAAGATGCAGGAGCAAGGTAGATTCCTTGAGCTAACATGCCATGGAAAAATGTATTAAATTGCTCAACATTGCATTTTGATACTTGTTGGAAATTTGTAATTTTCTTTTCTTCACTAAAGAAAAGACCAAACATACCACCGACTCGGTTACTCGTCATTGGAATGCCATTTTCTGAAGCGGCAGCCACCATGCCATCGACAAACATTTCAGTTTTACGGTTTAAGTCTGCATGAAAACCTTCTGCCGAAATGATCTCTAAGGTTTTAAGGCCAGCAGTCATGGCTAATGGGTTTCCTGATAAGGTTCCAGCTTGATAAACAGGACCTAGCGGTGATAAATGACCCATGATATCTTTTCTACCACCGAATGCCGCAGCTGGCATTCCACCACCAATAATTTTACCCAAGGTAGTCAGATCAGGTTTGATGTTATAAACCGCTTGCGCTCCGCCTAATGCTACCCGAAATCCGGTCATTACTTCATCAAAAATGAGTAAGGCGCCGTGCTCGTCACATACTTCACGAAGCGTATCTAAAAACCCTGGTACGGGAGGTATGCAGTTCATATTGCCTGATACAGGCTCGACGATAATACAGGCAATTTTGTCGCCTGATTTAGCAAATAAATCTCTGACTTGTTGTGCATCGTTATAATCTAAAGTGATGGTGTGCTTTGCAAAGTCCTCAGGAACACCTGGTGAGCTTGGTTCGCCAAAGGTTAATGCCCCTGAGCCTGCTTTTACTAGTAATGAATCGCTGTGTCCATGATAGCCGCCTTCAAACTTTACGATGTTATCTCTGCCTGTAAATCCACGTGCTAATCTAATCGCAGACATTGTTGCTTCCGTTCCTGAACTAACCATGCGTAGCATTTCCATTGAAGGCACTAATTCACTGACCTTCTCAGCCATTTGGACTTCAATTTCTGTTGGTGCTCCATAGCTAAGGCCATTATCGGCGGCAGCCTTAACTGCATCGATAACTTCTTGACGCGCATGACCCGCAATCATCGGGCCCCATGATCCAACATAATCGATATAACGATTATCATCAGCGTCAAATATATATGCGCCTTTTGCGCTTTTAATGAATAGCGGTGTTCCGCCAACACTTTTAAATGCCCGAACGGGAGAATTAACGCCGCCAGGAATTGTTTTTTGGGCTGCTTCAAAAAGATCTTGAGACTTAGTCATAATGATTCCGAGTTAAATATTTGTTTGATTTAATAATTACTAATCATTTTAAATGAATAGTTTTGTGATTGATTGATCATAATTTATGTCAAAGGATATTCAAAAAGTAGGGGGGTGTACTATTGAGATTTATTTCTAGGTTATACCATCAGGCATGGTTACCGCTTAAGAAATCTCAGCACGCTTATCATTGGTGGCGAATATACAAGCACACCCCCCTACTTTTTAGAAGATGTTATCAGTCCTTTGTATTCGATTTACCCGCTGGGCTGGTATATTGGTCATTCAAAGTTTGTACGTATTGATCAATATCACTGCGAATACTATCCAACTTATTGCGTATTTTCATGCTCCAACCTGTTGGCTTAGTTGAAAATATACTATGCCACCAACGCGTATTTTTTCGGAAAGCATTTGCGATGTTTCCAAAGCTATCTTCGGTACTCAGCTTCTTTGCGATGCCATTCACTAATTTACCTCGTACTAGCATGTGTATTACAAAAAATAATAGTAGTGGAATGGCTATGGCTGCTATGGTTAAAGGAGTGCTCGCTTTTACAGCGTCTAGCCAAGGTGGGTTAAAATTGAGCCCTTGCCAGTAGCCGAGGAAAACTGAGAGTACCAATAAACCAACGATTAACGGAATGAAAATAGCTAAATCAGTAAGAATCACGCGTTTCTTCCAACGCTGTTTTGCCGCTTGAATTTGTGGCACTACTTGTTGTTCTAACTGATTTGATAGTGACTCCATACTTCCAATAATGCGATACACACGATCGATATGAATATCATCCATACGCTTCATTATCTCAGCATAATCAGTGTTTCGTTTATTAACATAACGCTCCCAAACGACTTTATTTTCAACAGGGTTCGCTAGTTTTTCATTGAAGATGACATAAAAACGTCCCGAGCTGAGACCATTTTGAACTAACGCTTTTTGCCAAGCACCTACGATATCTTCCATGTTATCGTCATTCGCAGAAGTATCGATTTGGTTTAAAATAAAGAGGAACTTACTGTTGTCGTTGCGTCTTTGGGAGCCGCGTACTAAATGCTCCAAGGTATCTTGCATCGCGCCAGGTTCCGGGTGACGTGCATCGAATAGCACCAAAACTAAATCTGATAATTCGATGATATGATCAGTAATTTTGAGTGTTTCTTTTCGTTGCTCATCAGCATCGAAACCAGGAGAGTCAATAAGGATTTTGCCACGCAGATTTTCACTTGGTACTACTTTCATTTGCAGATAGTTATCAATATTAGAACCTTGAGTCACTAGTTCAATATCTTCACTAATTTGATAGAAAGGGAAACGTGGATCACTGTCTAATGCGATGCCAGGTAGAGTACGAACTTGTGAGTCGCCGCCATAACTTAGAACCGTAAAACGATCATCGACTGCTTGATTACCAGATTGCTGCACATCAACATCTAAAAAGGTATTAATAAAACTCGATTTACCCGCCGAAAAAGTACCTAAAACTGATACCAAGGGCCACCAAGAAATTTGCGTTGTATAGGATTCATCAGCCTGTAGTAATCCCATTTTTTGTGCGACTTTGTCTAACTCGCGGTAACGTTTTATTACAGAGACAAGAACTGGATTTTCGGTTTTAAGATGTTTTTGTAAAAGTTCTAAGCGGTTTTGCATTCTCTTCGCTGGCGTCATTTACAATTCCTTTATTGGTTAATTTTTTGGCTTAAATTAAATTACTATTATACGTAATATTGCTATTAATAAGCTAAAGAACATATATATTGGGGTTGTTTAAACGACGCCAGAATACCAGAAATAATGGAAGGGTCGTTGATGTGAATCAAAGTTTGATAAGGCAAATATTATGCTAAGAACATAACATTGCTCAAATTTAAATTTGAGCAATGTTAATTTACTTTATGAAAATAAATCAGTTTTTGCTAAGGCTTAATTATTTACCCGCATAAACTCAGTGATAATTACTGGCCAGCCTGTAAAACATTGTGAATTTCAGTGGCTTTTTCTGGGAAGAATAATCCAATAAACCCAACCATATTGGCAACTTTATCTGAATTTCCTTCTTCAATCATAGGCAGTGAGATTTCAGCGTATAAAGAGGCAGCCTTTTCAGGAAAACCTTGTCTCCAGTAAACATTTCCAAGCTCACCTTTATAATCTAGCACATCGGGATTAGCTGCGATTAATTGTTGATAGATCTCTGCAGATTCTTCAAGTCCATTGTTCCAATAAGCTTCTCTTGCCATTAACAATAGTTCTTCAGCGCTCATTTCAGTGAATTGTGTATCCGCTTCATCAGTCGATGCTATTGCTTGAACCGCAACTTCTTCAGTTGTTTCGGCAGCTACTTTTTCATCTGAAACAGTTTCTTCCGAAGCCACTGTTTCAGTGGCATCTGTAGATTCTTTGGCTGATTCACTTTCGTTTGAATCGGTACTTCCAACTTCGTCAGTTTTAGCAGCATCAGTACTTGCCACTTCAGCTATCTCACCTGTTGGTACTTCATTTACTAAAGCAGATGTTAACGTTGAAGGCTCGATTGCAGGAGCAGAAGATAAATCAACTTCTGCTGAATCTGATTTTAGCATTTTAGCCGCATCAGTTACACCAGTTTCAATTGAACTATTACGAGTCATACTATAAAGAATGGCTGCGATGCTTAAAAAATATAAAGCAAGGATAATGACAGGGTGTTTCATTAACCAACGAAAGATTTGCATTTATTTATTCTCCTTAGATTTACAATCTACTTTAACTGTATTCACGCATAATTACATGGTTAAAGATAAATTAAATAACGTAGATAACACTAAATTTTATAGCTTAATTAATTCTCAGTCTTAGCTTTTTGTTTACTTTTAACCGTCGCATTGCCTGGTAGCATTGAAGACATTAAATAACTTGGCATAGGGGCAATATAATAGCCGCCATTATACATAGGCATTTGTTGATAATTGTAATTTGCTGGAATCGACATAGGTGAAAAGTTATCATTTTTGGTGGTAACAACTTTTGTTGGATTGTTACCCTGAAGACCATCGGGACTGGTTGGCATTAATTTAAAGACTACTTCACTTTTTTCAACACTCTTAAAATCCCCCAACTTCTGATCCATCCAAATAGGCTGGACTAAATGATTAAGCAAATCATGTTGTGTCGTAGTTTTTGCAACTGGCTTGTTATTATCAATATTTGAAGCGACTTGATTTGCCGTATCAGATGCCTTTTTAAAAGGACCTTTTGGAGCTTCGGGCGTTGTACCTTCAGTGCTTGAGGTCGCTGTCAATTGTTGAGCCACTTCCACTTTCGGTGCATCTTCAGTTTCTTCTTCATCAACAATTGTAACTGGTTTTTCTTGCTTTTCACTAGCGGTGACGGCAACAGTAGTTTCAGCGCTTGGCTGAAGGCTTGTCTCTTCAGCTTCAAGAGTGACTTCTTTAGTAATCTCCTGATGTTCTGGGTGAACTACCTCATCGCGTCCAGTCATTAAAATAAGGATTACTGTAATGATTGTCGCAATAGCAACAAATAGTGTTCCATTTTTCAATTGATTCATCTCATAACCTAGTTTATTTATCTGCTTAGTAGCTAATCTTTTTTGAAAAGATCATTTTTTGTAACATTTATTTTTTAAGAGTTACTAAAAAATGGTTCATTTATATTGAAATACTCATTAAATGACGCCTCAATTATAACGAAAATACAGTGTTATCTAAATATAAAAATATATTGTAGTACATTATCGATTTAAACGTATTTTTCTGTTTATAAACGCCTTTAAAAACAGGATTCTATTTTACGGGAATTAAGCGTTGAATTTTACCCCAGTGTTTATGATCTATTGTAATTTCAACAGCTCGAGGTACTTCTTTGGTTAGTTTCCAATTATCTTGCCATTCATTATTTTGATCGAGCAATCTAAGCTCTAAAGACTCAATGTCCTTTAGAAGATTCATACTAGTGGGTTCTAGATTAATATGATCAACCAATGCCCAGCTTTTTCTGATTAATACTTTATCTTCCAAATCATATCTTACTCGCTGTAATGAACTTCTGGCTTGAGCAATAGGATTAGGGTTTCCTGCTCGTGTAAATTCTAATAACCCATCTGAATCTAAGCCATAATCGAATGCTTTAGCTCGTTGATTAAAGCCTGTACTTCTAGGTCTTGGCACGATTTGACGCATGTCTCTTTCAATAAACATCATAGTGCGTTGAAGTTCTTTTAAACGTTTTTCTTGTTCGGCGATGACTTCGTTGCCTGTGATCACATTAGACAACCCGCCATAGGCCATAATCGACATAAGTGAAAAAATGACCATTGCCACTAAAAGCTCAAGTAGGGTGAATCCCGATTGTTTCTTCTTAGCCTTGTTTAGAAAACAAGGTTGAATATCGTTTTTGATACAACATTTTATATCGTTATGAATGCACTTAGTTTTCATGGTTTTGCCAAAAACCCAACTACCGTAACAAAAGGTGAGGATTTTTTATCGGACTCAGACCAAACAGATACTTCAATTCGCCTGATGTTGTCATCATCTGTTTTAATCGATTCTTGCTTCCATGCCCATTTGCGATCAGACATTTCGCTATCGCCTTTTATTTCCCCCAGTTTTGGCCAAGCATTACTGATACGTAATTCTGCTATTTGATTAAGAGCAACCCAGTTTGCAAAGGTTTTATTGTTCATTCGAGAAGAATTAGCTGCAGCATTTCCAATCACTTTAACTGCACCACCCAGAGCTACGGCAACAATTAGCAAAGCAACCATAACTTCTAGCAAGGTAAAACCACCTTGATATTTTGTATTAGTTCGCTGTCTTTGTGAGAAGCTCATGTTATTCGGCTAAAGATTCTTTAGTAGAGAATGTATTTTCAATTTCACCATTGGCATCTACTTTTAATTGTACTTCTGATTGATCTTTAAATTTAAGAGTATAAGTAAATGGCGTCATTTCGCCGCTTGATAAAATGATCACTTGTGGTTTGCTATCATCGCGATCTTCAAGATTGATAGATATCCCATCAAGATACATTTTAGTGCTTATCTCGCTAGGAAATTTACGTTTCGTAAAAGGCTTATCTGTAAACGCGACCCAAGTATTATTAGTGTTTTGATAAAAACTATACCCTGTCGGCGTTATTTCCACCGCTAGTTCAGTCGATTGAAGAATCGCTTCATCTTGCGCTAAAGAAATTAATGCAGAAAAACGATCTGCATTTTCTTTGAGTAATTTATCTCCCACAGGTGGAAAAGAAAGTGCCACTGCACCAATTAGTACCGCAACAATTACGATTACCACCATAATCTCGATTAGAGTAAAGCCTTTGCTTTGTTTTCTCACAGTTTTAACAAGTGGTTTAATAGTGATTAGTTTTCAGCATCCCAGTTACCAACATCATCTTCACTTTGTACTTTGTCTGGACCAAATGAGTAAATATCGATATCGCCACGCACACCTGGGCTTAAATATTTATACGGCTCACCCCAAGGATCGGTAGGTGTTTTCTTGATGTATTGTCTCCAGTTTTTAGCTTCTGGATCACCTGATGGCTTTGTCACCAAGGCATCTAAACCTTGATCAGTACTTGGGTAACTGTAGTTTTCAGCCTTATACAATTCTAAAGACGTCGATATTGTTTTGATATCAACTGCAGCTCTTTCAAAGTTTGCCTTATCCAAATTACCAAGAATTGCTGGGCCTACTGCTGCTGCCATAACGGCGATTATGACTACAACTACCATCACTTCTAGCAGTGTGAAACCTTTTTGTGCAAGACGTATGCTTGTAGATCGTTTGTTTCTGTTCATTGTTGCCTCGTTTTTAAGCATTACATTAATTATTTAAATCGTACAGAATGGTTAAGACAAATGTACTTACTCTTTAAAATATGAAAGGTGATATGTTTAACATTTTCGTGTTAAAACTACATAAAAATTAATTACCGTATTTTGCCATACTCTTAAGGTTTACTCTATTGTGTTAAAACATCATTTATCATCACTATGAATTTTTTTAAATCACTGCTACTAAATAAAAATTTACTGATTAGTGTATTACTTCTCTCTGTCATCTTAATCATTGGGCAGTGGTTTCAGAGTGATCTATTTTTTAATCGTAACGATATAGATCAAGGGCAATGGTGGAAATTATTATCTGGTAATTTCACGCACTCCAATATTCCGCATTTGTTGCTTAATCTGAGTGGACTGTTAATTCTTATGCTGTTGTTCATTGACAACTTTAGTTCCAGAACATTCATTTTATCTACACTTTTTTTAGCCGTTATTGTTGGCTTAGGCTTATATTTTTATACACCCGAATTAACTGGCTACTATGGCTTTTCAGGTGTCTTATATGGCTTGTATTTCGTCGCCGCTATATCCGCTATTTTAGCAAAGGACTTTTTTACAGGAATTTCAGTCGCAGTATTGATTGCAGGAAAAATTCTATGGGACTATGTTAATGGCGGCAGCCAAGCAAGTGCCGAATTGATCGGTATTCCTGTGGCAAATGATGCACATTTATATGGCTTTATCGGTTCATTACTAATTGCTATTTTGTTACTTGGAAAAGGGTATTTAAATACAAAAAAAGGACACCCCCCCACTTTTTGAGAATTTTTGTCGATACTATTTAGAGGTTTCCTTTACTTAATCAAATTTAATATCAGTCAATAAACTTTCATTAAGCCAATTGCCCAAAAAACTAGCAACCCTTGCAGGTGCATGTTCTTCGTCTATCCATTCGCACACTCCTTGACACAAATTTTCAAAGTTGACACCTTCCTTCGCCGAATCTAACGCCCATGCTTCATCGACATCGAGTGATCGATAGTGATTAATGAGTCCTTGTCGCCAAATTAACCAGGCAAGTGGCTGCTCCAATTTTTCAGGTGGAATCGGATCACTCTCAGCTTCAATCGCAGCCCATAATTGAGGTGTATTCCACTCTAGATCCATTCTTGAAACGGATTCATGAAAGGTAAATTGTAAATCACCCCATCGTTCAACGGGAATAACTTGTAGAGCATCAAGACTTATAGTTTCTTGGTTTTTAGCATCAAAAGCATTTCTCAATGCCCATTCGAAACGAGCCATTTCTGCGTAATACGGTTCTGAAGAATAATTTTCTTTAAAAAAATGTTCTAATTTCAAGCCAAAATAACGTAGTGAAAAATGATGAGAAGGAACACTCTCGATGTATTCATAAGCAACTTTCAAGAAATCTTCATCTCCTAAAAGCGTATGTATAGCTGGGTAGTTTTCAGATAAGGCATCATGAAGTCGATAGCCATAGCCATCCCCATAGATATTCAAACGTTGTTTGGCATTGGAATTTTTAGTATTAGCCACATCTGCTTCTATACGGTCATCTTTTGCAAGCAAGAACGCCATCATGTTTTGTTGAATTCTTTGTAATTCAGACATTGGAGCTAATGCTTGAAATTGAAGGTTTATTAGCAGCGTAAATATCGCGTGCCATTTTTAACTCTTGCATTAATTCTGGCAATTCAGGAATGTTATCGTCACGCTCGATCATTGTTGATACGTTATCAAAGCGTTTAACAGCTTCTTTATATAAATCCCAAACCCCTTCTACTACAATGTTGTCATGGGTATCGATAATGTAGTCTTCAAATTGGGTATGACCCGCAAGATGATGCTGTTGTACGCGCTCTGCGGGGACGCCATCCAAATATTCTATAGGATCAAAGTTATGATTGAAGGCGCTAACAAAAATATTATTAATATCCAATAGCATCAAACTATCAGACTCCTCAGCGATTGCTGTTACAAACTCCCATTCCGTCATGCCAGATTGTTTATAAGTGATGTAACTAGAGACATTTTCAATCAAAATTCGACTGCCTAAAAAGTCTTGAGTTTGTTTAATTTTGTTTGCAACAAATTTTATCGTTTCATCGGTATACGGCAGAGGAAGAAGGTCATGTGCATTCACGCCATCTAAACCCGTGAAGCATAAATGGTCCGAAATCCAATGTGCCTTGGTACGTTCGGCTAATTGCTTAACTTGAGTCAGATAGTTGACATCAATGGGGTCAGTGCTCCCGATTGACATCGAAACACCATGCATCACTACTGGATAGCGCTCACAGATTTGATCAAGAAAATAAAGCGGCTTACCACCTTCGATTAAATAATTTTCTGTTAATACCTCAAACCAATCGATGTCTGGTTTTTGGTCCTCTGGTGTATCTAAAATGGCGTGATAATGTTCTTTACGAAGGCCTAAACCAAAACCTAGAGATGAATATTTCATACAAAGACCTTAAAACAACAACCTTAGGACAAAAACGCCCGAAACAAAAGAATTGCCCGGGCGTCATTAGACGCGGCTAATTTATACTTTGCCAGAAATTTTTCCGCCTTTAGCAGTACAGTCTGCTGCAGTTGATTTTACCCAACCCTGACCCTTACATGCATTATGTCCTTTACATGAAGTAGTTGCTGTAGCACAAGCACTCGTGCCTTTACATGAATTGATACCTGAACATTTCACGTTTGCTACTTTTTTAGCCATTGTTGGCGCTGCTGATTTTTCACTTGATCCAGCTGAGCAACCTGCTAATAATAAAGTCGCTGCAGCAGAAGCTAGAGCGATTCCTGACATTTTTGATACTGAATTCATTATTTATCTCCTATTTGATTAAATGTAAAGTTGACTTACGTTAACCTTTTTATGGTTAGCAATAAGATTTACGTTTAAACCACCATCGAAGATGCAAATAATTAAATCTAATTAATTTATCAATTAGGAAATAACAGATTTAAAGCAATTCAATTACAGCCCTTTTTCTCTCTATTTACTGCTCTGTAGGCAATATCAGTTCGGAAATAACATTTATTCCAATGTATTTGCTTGGTCAATTCATATGCAGTATTTTGTGCTTCGGTAACATTACTTCCTAAACCAACTGCACATAATACCCTTCCACCACTAGTTACGATTTCGTCTTTGATGAGTTGAGTTCCTGCATGGAATGTTTTGCTGGTGTCTGTCTCCATAGGTATTGTAGAAATAACTTCACCTTTGGCATAGGAATCTGGATAACCTCCAGCAGCTAATACCACCCCAACAGCCGATCGCTCATCCCATTCAATAGTTTCTTGATCTAAACGTTTATTTAAAGCGGCTTCTAGCAAATTCACCAAATCAGACTGTAATCGCATCATAATCGGCTGCGTTTCAGGATCGCCAAAGCGGACATTATATTCTAACACTTTAGAATCACCGTTAGCGTCTATCATGACTCCTGCATATAAAAAACCAGTGAAAGGATGGCCTTCATCGGCCATACCTTTAATCGTTGGTTCAATGACATCCTTCATGATTTTTTTACTGATTTCGGGCGTTACAACAGGTGCAGGAGAATAAGCTCCCATACCGCCAGTGTTCGGACCTTTATCGCCATTATCTCTGGCTTTGTGGTCTTGGGAGGTTGCCATTGGTAGATAGTTTTCGCCATCAGCAATTACAATGATACTTGCTTCTTCACCTGTTAAAAATTCTTCGATAACAACTCTATGGCCAGCCTCACCAAAACTATTACCCGCTAGCATGTCTTTGACTGCTGAAATAGCCTCATCATTAGTTTGCGCTAAGATCACTCCTTTGCCTGCCGCTAAACCATCAGCTTTAACAACGATTGGTGCTCCTTCTTGTTCAATATAGGCAACAGCAGCTTCAATATCTGTAAAGTTAGCGTATTTTGCTGTAGGGATATTATGTCGAGCAAAAAAGTCTTTAGAAAAAGCTTTGGATCCTTCTAGTTGCGACGCGCCTTTATTCGGGCCAAAACACTTCAAATTATTTTCTGCAAATAAATCAACAACACCAGCAACCAAAGGAGCCTCAGGGCCAACCACTGTCAAATCAATGGTGTTCTCAAGAGCAAATTTTAGTAAACCTTCAATATCTTCAGCATTGATGTCTACGTTTTCAACTTTGTTTTCTAGTTCAGTTCCTGCATTTCCAGGAGCAACAAATACTGTTTCAACTTTAGATGTTTGAGCCAGTTTCCAAGCTAAGGCATGCTCTCTGCCGCCACTGCCGATAAGCAAAATTTTCATTAGAATCCTTGATAAATTAATCGTATCAACAAATTTTAACAAATGTAGCCTTGCAGTTGTTACAATTAATGTTTTATTCGATAGAAAATTGCTATGAAAGTGACCCTTGCTAACCCACGTGGATTTTGTGCTGGCGTTGATCGCGCTATTGAAATAGTAGACCGAGCAATCGAACTGCTGGGAGCCCCTATTTACGTTCGACATGAAGTTGTTCACAATCGTTTTGTAGTCAACAACTTACGAGATAAAGGCGCAATATTTGTTAATGAATTAGATGAAGTGCCAGATGATGCCACCGTAATTTTTAGTGCTCACGGAGTTTCTAGAGCAGTACAAGATAAAGCAAAAGACCGTGGTCTGAATGTATTTGATGCAACTTGCCCCTTAGTGACAAAAGTACATATGGAGGTTTTACGGTATAGCAAAGAAGGTAGAGAAACCATTTTGATAGGTCATAAAGGTCATCCTGAAGTTGAAGGGACCATGGGCCAATATAATAAAAAATTTGGCGGAGACATTTACCGAGTAGATTCTCCTGAAGAAGTGAGTGCTTTGGTCGTGCAAAATCCTGATAAGTTAGGATTTGTGACTCAAACGACATTATCTATGGATGATACTGCGATTATCATAGAAGCATTGCGGGTAAAATACCCTAGCATCGTAGGCCCTAAAAAAGATGATATCTGTTACGCGACCCAGAACCGTCAGGATGCTTTAAAAAAACTAGCTGATGAAAGCGATATAATTCTGGTGGTAGGTTCGCCGAATAGTTCTAATTCGAACAGATTAAAAGAACTTGCTGAAAAAAGAGGAACGCCAGCTTATTTAATTGATGGTGCAGAGGATATTAACGAAGACTGGTTTGACGATAGTATTAAAAATATAGGCGTTACAGCGGGTGCTTCTGCGCCAGAGATTTTAGTTGAACAAGTGAATGCGAAACTTGCCAGTCTCGGTGCAGAAATCATGCCAGATAATCAAGGTATTCTGGAAAATGTTTCGTTTGTATTACCGAAAGAATTAAGAAAGAAAGATTAACGTTATTCGATATAAGGCCCAGCTGCAACTCTGCCTATTCTGCTTAATACCACTTGTTTTTTTAATTCTAAATCACTTTTACCTATTAGAAAGGTTGATGGGTTTCCATTTAATCTACCTGAGAAGCTAAAAGTAATTTTTTCGACAGATTGATTTACCATATAAACTGAACTGAAGCCTTCACCCACTTTGATTATTTCTTCAGCATTATTAGGTCCGCAACCTGCGGAAGATGCATCTATTGTAGTATCATTATTGCAATCTAGAAAAACGATCCAACCAGTAGAAAAATCAGTGTTATCGTTACACGACGTTTGATTAGAGCTTGGACACACAGTAACGGAAGCTCTTCTCTTTAATGCTTCACTCCTGGCTAAATGAAGGGTAGACACAAGGTTGTTCGTTATAGTGGTATAACGATTGTTTTCAAGCAACTTTGCAAAACTAGGCAAAGCAATAGATGCAAATATTCCAACTATTGCGACAGTAACCATTAGTTCGATTAGAGTGAAACCACTATTATTTTTATGATTATTCATAACTTTAAATATCTTACAAACCACGATAGTTTAATTACTAGAGAGGTTTTGTAGAAAATCCCATTAATTATTATGTCTAATTAAATCATACTTAAATTCAAACTGGGAATTCTTCTGACAAGTGGCTTAAATCACCATAAATTACAGTGCATCCGGGCCTGTTTCACCCGTTCGAATACGAATAGTTTGTTCAATATTCTGTACAAATATTTTCCCATCGCCAATTTTACCGGTATTTGCTGCTTGAATAATGCTATCAATCGCTTGATCTAAAATATCATCAGGTACTGCGGTTTCTATTTTAACTTTGGGTAAAAAATCTACTACATATTCAGCTCCCCGATATAATTCAGTATGTCCTTTTTGTCGCCCAAAACCTTTTACCTCAGTGACGGTAAGCCCTTGGATGCCAATTTCTGATAAAGCTTCTCTCACATCCTCCAATTTAAATGGTTTTATAATTGCGGTGATTAATTTCATACAAATTCTCAAAAGGTGGCAAAAAATAATAATAGCTTAACGAATAAAAAAAGTAGAGCTAACAGACATATCATGGAAATATAAACGATCGATATAAGTACTTTAGTGTGCTTTTCTTTAAAAGAATGTAAGATTATAACTTTCAAGAATTTAGTATCTGCAAGAAAATGGCTATCTACGCAATTGGTGACATTCAAGGCTGCTATGACTCATTGCAATATTTGTTAGAAAAACTTAAATTCTCACCTGAAAGTGATCAACTTTGGTTTGTCGGTGATTTAGTCAATAGGGGTAAAAAGTCGTTAAAAACGGTTAAATTTGTTAAAAGCCTCGGAAAATCTGCTATCACCGTTTTAGGCAATCACGACATTAGTTTAATAGCGATGCACTACGGCTCTATACCCGAAAGCCCCACTTTAAAAAAATTCTTACAATCAAAACACCGCGAAGA
>CALFUP010000065.1 GCA_937929875.1 uncultured Cocleimonas sp.
TCATCTTCTTCTGCTTGTTGTTCTTTTAAATAGGCTTTGTCATCAATTTCTTGCATGATTTTCTTGGTCAGGTCTTTGGTGTTTAAGCCAGTTGCTGCTGAAATCATAAAGACTTTACCTGTCCAATTGAGTCGTTTAATAATGTCATCGCAATGCGCTTGACGTTCTTCTTCAGGAAGTAAATCGATTTTGTTCAGAATCAACCAGCGCTCGCGTTCACCCAACTCTTCGCTGAATTTCTTTAATTCATTTTCTATGATTTTTACAGAAGCGACAGGATCTTCAGTTTCATCCATAGGCGCCACATCTACCAAATGTAAGAGAAGACTAGTGCGTGATAAATGCTTTAAGAACTGAATACCTAGACCTGCGCCTTCTGCCGCACCTTCGATGATCCCTGGAATATCAGCGATTACAAAACTTTGATATGAGTCGACTTTTACCACGCCAAGATTTGGATAAAGCGTGGTAAATGGGTAATTTGCAATTTTAGGATGAGCTGAAGAAACACTGGTGATAAGTGTTGATTTACCTGCATTGGGCAAACCTAGCAAGCCAACATCTGCGAGTACTTTCATTTCTAACCGAAGTTCGCGCGTCTCACCTTCTGACCCTGGTTTTGCTTGGCGTGGTGCGCGATTCACTGAGCTTTTATAGCGTAGGTTGCCAAGGCCATGAAAACCGCCTTGTACCACTTTTATCATTTGTTCGTCTTCTGTCAGGTCGCCAATGAGTTCGCCTGTTTCTTCGACATAAACCATGGTGCCGATTGGGACTTGTATAATCTTGGCTTCGCCTTTTGCACCCGTCATATTACGGCTAAAACCATTGGCCCCACGACCTGCTTCATAAAAGCGCACGTGACGAAAATCAGCTAAGGTGTTTAGTCCTTTATTTGCTTGAAGATAAACGCTACCACCATCACCTCCATCGCCACCGTCTGGGCCGCCGAATTCGATGTATTTTTCACGTCTAAAACTCACGCAACCATTGCCGCCATCACCAGCTTTTACCGTTATTACGACTTCATCTACAAATTTCATGGCTTCAGTTTATCTGATTATGTTGTTAAATATAACGAACGTTTAATTTGGGGCAATAAAAAAGCTCCGACTAGCGGAGCTTTTTAAATAATGATAAGAATTGCTTCTTAGCGATTACTTAGTATTTTAGCTTATGCCGCAACAATACTTACAAATTTGCGGTTCTTAGGACCTTTTACTTCGAAAAGTACTACGCCGTCAGATTTTGCAAATAGAGTGTGATCTTTACCACAACCCATGTTTGTACCTGGGTGGAAGTGCGTACCACGTTGGCGAACGATGATGTTGCCAGCTTTTACAGTTTCACCACCGAAGCGTTTTACACCAAGGCGATTTGCGTTTGAATCGCGACCGTTTCTAGTACTACCCGCTGCTTTTTTATGAGCCATTTGAATAACCTCTATTCATTAGTGTATGCCTGGTATTATTCTTTTAAAGAAAGTCTTATAAAAAATTCTCATAAAGAAAGCTATTAGACATCGCAGTTGAAGCTAGGGAGCTCAACCACTTAGTAATTAGTTTTAAGCCGCGAGATTCTACATTCAGTAAGCCTATTAGTCAAACTCTAAACTTTTAAATTTAGTGATTAAATAACACTGGTTTTGTAGATGTTTTTATCAATGAAACTTGACACATAAGCTTGATCTACCTAGCATTCGCTGTTCTATTAGTCGTCACAAATATAAGAGTAAATAATTTAGCGTGGATTATAAAGCGATACAAGCATTGGTTGAAAGTGATATGCAGGCCGTTGACGAGCTAATCACGCGCCGACTCCAATCAGACGTGGTTCTCGTCAATCAATTAAGCAATTATATCATCAACAGCGGTGGCAAGCGTTTGCGCCCAATGCTGGCATTGTTAATCGCACGAGCCTGTGGTTATGAAGGAAATAAGCACGTTGATGTTGCAGCAATAGTAGAGTTTATTCATACCGCTACCTTATTGCATGATGATGTCGTTGATGAATCCGATATGCGTCGTGGCAAAGAAACGGCAAATAATGTTTGGGGCAATCAAGCTGCAGTGTTAGTGGGTGATTTTCTATACTCACGTGCGTTTGAGATGATGGTTGATGTTAATGTCATGCGTGTCATGAGTATTATGGCGCAAACTACCAACACCATTGCCGAAGGAGAAGTATTACAGCTCCTAAACATTAATGATGCTGATACCAGCGAAGAACGTTATTTTGAGGTTATTTACTCTAAAACAGCGAAATTGTTTGAGGCAGCTTGTCAACTAGGTGCTGTTCTTGCTGGTCTAACAGAAGAGCATGAAAGAGCAGTGGCGCAATATGGCGTTCACTTAGGAAACGCATTTCAATTAGTAGATGATATTCTCGATTACATTGCAGATAGCGATGAAATGGGTAAAAATGTAGGCGATGATTTGGCAGAAGGTAAACCAACATTACCGTTAATTTATGCCATGAGAACTAGTCTTGAAAATGATGAACTAGAGGATGTAGCTCTAATTAGAAGTGCGATTGAAGAGGGTGGTCTTGAATTAATCGATCAAGTGATGAAGGTTATCGAGAAAACCAAAGCACTTGAGTACACTATTGAAGCCGCAAAAAGAGAAACTTATTTAGCGAATCAGAGCTTAAATAGCTTACCTGACAATGAATTTAAAACAGCTTTAATTGAATTGGCTAATTATTCACTAAGTCGTACTACGTAAATGAGACCTTTGCATGAGAGACATGACGGATTAAAAATGCTTAAATTCCTCCTATTCTCCTTAAAAATTGGCTCAATAGCCCTGTTATTAAGCTCAATGTTAAGAAAAATAGTTGAAATTACGCTATTTTTTATCTCGCCATTCTCACGTGCAAAGGTCTCAAATATTTAAAACTATTCTTTATTTAAAGCTACTAAAGTTAAAGTAACTGTTTGGTTATTCTGTAAGATCACGATGATATGAGAAATCGACTCTCAAATTTTCAGTAAGATAGATAATAAAAAGGATTTTAAAATGAAACTTTCAAGTAATTCAGTTGGCATGCTAATTTTTACTGCACTAGCGATTGCAGTATTTGTTTTTATGGCTCTTCGCCCAGCTGTTGAAGGCAATGCGATGAATTTAGGCATACCTCTAAATACTGAAATGGCAACAGCAACGGAGAGCTCGGACACCCGTTCAGTAACAAATGATCAAAGTGAAAGTGTAGGTAATACGGAGCTTGAAAGCTCTGCACCAAAATCAACAGAAGAAGCGAAGCCAACTACTGAAAAATCTGATATGGGTACTGAACCAGAGACAGAAGAAAAGCCCACGACTACAGATTAGTAGTAGATTAGTCCGCTAAAGGAAAGAGTCTTTAAAATTAGTGAAATAAAAGAGATCAACTATTCTATCTTTATCGTTCTGATTAAATGTAATGTTTAATTTGTTATCTGAATTGAGTTAAACGTCCGTATCGCATCAACTAAAAAAGTAGGGGGGTGTCATTTATATGAATATTACACGCGCCCTGCACCGACAGCTTTTCTTCGCCAATAACTGTTCAATTCAGTCACTGATACTAGTTTTCCTCTTCTGGGGGCGTGTATAAACTTTCCACCACCTAAATATATTCCAACATGGTTTACTCGGGCTCGCGTTCTACGAGTATGAAAAAATAACAAATCACCCACTTTTAAGTTTTTCATCGAAACACGTTTTGTATGTTTGTATTGCGCAGCTGCTGTTCTTGGTAAATAAACCTTTGAGGCTTTATAGGCGTATTGCATTAATCCACTGCAATCAAAACCAGTATGAGGGTTGGTGCCTCCCCATCGGTATTTTTTATTAATTTGTTTTTTTGCGACTAAGATAGCATTGATTTGTGGTGTTCTAACGGCCCTAGTCTTAGCCGGTGTAACCGCTTTAATGGGTTTTCTGTAGACTGGATTGGTCTTTTTACCAGGCTCAGTAATTAAAATATCGTAAGCTTGTAGTAACTGCTTATCGTGAATCTTATTTGCTGCAAAAGTAATGGTTTGTATGCTTAGCAGCAAAAAACAAAAACTAATTTTGAATAATATGTTCATGTGAAAAGGAATCCCTTAATGTGCCGTTTCTTTTTGTTATTTTTAATTGGGCGAACGAAGTATAGGTTATCTGAATATTTTCATCAAATTTCAGGGTTACCAGCCATCTGAAATATAATTATATTTTAGAGTCTTGCATGAAGGTTAAAAAGTAGGAGGTGTACTTTTTATATTGTCATCCTATGTAATTAGATAATTGAATTTTTTAATTATACTTCCTTTAATACATAGTCGTGAGTCACTTCTGCAGTTTTACCGAGCATAATAGAAGCAGAACAATATTTCTCTGCAGATAGCTCAATGGCTCTGGCGACTCGTTTATCTGATAAATCATTGCCCGAAATAATAAAGTGTAAATGAATTCTAGTGAATACTTTTGGCTCTGATTCGGCACGTTCGGCACTGATCTCGACTTCACAATCGACGAGGTCTTGCTTGCCTTTTTTTAGCATAGAAACAATATCAAAAGATGAACATCCACCGAGCCCAAGTAATAACATCTCCATCGGGCGTATGCCAAGATTTCGTCCGCCAGCTTCAGGAGGTCCATCCATCACAACAGAATGACCACTAGCGGATTCGCCCACAAAGCTCATATTATCCAGCCATTTAACACGTGTTGTCATACTGTTTCTCCTGTTTCAGTCGTTGTTAATGTTTTTTCAATTTCATCAATTAGTAAGCCAGCTATATTTGCAGAGTAAATACTATCAAGCTCTCTAATGCAGGTTGGGCTGGTAACATTGATTTCAGTTAGATAATCACCAATGACATCTAAACCAACAAACATTAAGCCCATTTCTTTTACTTTTGGTCCTACAATTTCGCAAATTTCAAGCTCACGTTTGGTTAGGTCTCTGCCTTCCGAGGTCGCTCCTGCAGCTAAGTTTCCTCTGCTTTCTCCTTTGGCGGGAATTCGTGATAAGCCATGAGGAAAGGGTTTACCATTAATTAAAAGAATACGTTTGTCACCGTCTTTAAATTCTGGCAAGAAACGCTGAGCCATTACAGTTTGTGTGCCATTTTGAGTGATAGCTTCAAAAATAACGCTTCGGTTTGCATCATTTTCACGAACTTGAAAAACCATCGCTCCACCCATGCCATCCAAAGGTTTAACTACGATGTGTTTTAGTTCTTCGTGAAATTCCTTAAGGCGATCCATATCTCTGGTAACCAATGTTTCAGGTCCGCAGCCAGGGAACCAAGCGGTGAAAAGTTTTTCATTAGCCGTACGAACACTTGCGGGTTTATTGATGACCAAACAGCCTTGTTTTTCAGCGAGTTCCAATAGATAAGTAGAATAGATGTATTCCATATCAAATGGTGGATCTTTTCTCATTGATACGCATGAAAGTTCATGTAGCGGCCTAACTTGTGCTTCTTCAAGTTCATACCAGTGTTCAGGGTCATCCATCACTTTGACAGCAGACATATTGGCGTAAACTAGGTCGTCTTTTAAAAAAATATCTGACTGTGTCATGTAATAAATGGGATGATTTCGACGTTGTGCTTCAAGCATCATCGCGAAGGTGCTATCTTTTTTTACATTGATTTCATCGATTGGATCCATAACGAATCCAAGACTGGTATTTGTGTAAGTAGAGGTTTGCATGAAGAATAGCTCAAATAACTTTATCGCATTGTAAGCTGAAATTTATTTTATGCAAAAAAAAGCGGACATAAAGTCCGCTAAAAGTTGCGAGGGAGCCGGTTATGACAATAACTTTCGTTAAGATATTGTCTGAATTAGTTAAATATTTACTTTTTAACAGCTTTTTTGTTATTAATTTAAGCCATATAGCGTTCTGTAGAAATTGAGTTGTCAAAGGTTCATTTTTTTGTGATAAATTATGACCAATAAATAAATTGTAAATTTTAATAGTTTTTATGAACATTTTTTTGGCAGAGATCACTTAGTAAATGGATGCAGACAATAAAAGCAATAAGCAATCGGATAATGGTGCTGAACATCACGCGTTATTATTAAAAAAGATTGCTGAAGGTGAAAGAGATGCATTCACCGAGTTGTATAAGATTTTTCAACCTCGATTAATAAAGTTTTGTAGTCGAATGTTGAAAAACGACATTGCTTTAGCAGCAGATATGGCTGACGAAGCGATGATTGAGGTTTGGAAATCAGCAGGTAGTTTCTCTGGTTTATCACAACCTTCAACTTGGATCCATTCTATCGCAAGGTTCCGTGTTATCGGATACTTACGAAAGAGTAGAGAAGTTTTACAAGATGATAACTTTGAACAATTAAATATTGAGGATACAGATCTTCTTCCCGAAGAAGAAATGGTCATCACTGAAAGGAACGATGAATTAGTCGACAGTATTGGAAAATTAAGCGAAAAACATAGAGAAGTGATAGAGCTAGTTTATTTTCGCGAACTTTCAATTAAAGAAATTTCAGAGATGTTAAGTGTTTCAGAAAATACGGTTAAAACCCGTATGTTCTATGCTAGAAAACACTTAAAAGCTATTTTGAGTCACGAAGATCTACTTAAATAAGATGAACAACAATACTAAAAACAGTAAAAATATTATCCCCAAAGAGTTGTTAGAATTAGTACCGTGGTACGCTATTGGCAAACTTTCAGTAGATGATCAGGCTTTTTTTGACGAAGCTTTAAGGAAATATCCTTTACTTGAAGATTTGATTGCTGAAGAGCAACAGATGATGCAACTCGTGTCTGAGAACGAGTCAGTGTTAGATAAAAGTGCGATTGCAAATCAAGATGAGCGATTAAAATCTGTTTTCAATATGATTGATATTGCTGAATCTCAAGAGCAAATACGAGAATTGACTGAAGCATCAAGCTCTGTTTTTGACAAGCTTAAAAATCTACTTGGCTTATCTCCAAATGCTGAAGGTACTCCACAATTTGCTCGTGCAGCCAGTGTAGCAGTTTTAGTTTTATCAGTAGGAGTGCTTACTGCTTTTGTTGCTCCAATATTCACTGATAAAAGTGAATTTGTTCCAGCTTCTGCCTCTAGCCAAGTTAATAATCAACAAACTATCGCGGCTAATTCTACCAAGACTGTATTATTAGTAGGATTTAAAGGTACTTCTACTGAATTAGGAAATATCAAAATTCTAAAAGGTAAGCTTGCGAAAATCGAAAGTGTTCCAAACAAAGAGGGTATTTATCAAATTAGCTTCAAAAAAATGATGAGCTCTGCTGAAACAAAACAAACAATCGATGCATTACTTAGTCAAAAAGAACTTGTATGGTTTGCTGGGGAAGAATTCAATTGAAATCCTTACTCACATTTTTAGCTGCTACTTTTATAGCATTTAGCGTTAGTGCGGAAAATTATCTAGTCGAAAATGATACTGCTGAGCCAGTCTATTTTGATTTTGTTTATGAGCCAGATCGACCCGTTCCGGCTAGAACAAATTTTGTCAAAGACGAGATTGTACTACTCTACCCTGCAGATAAAGGTGAGACTGTAAATGGAATTGCAAAAAAATATGGGTTAGAAACCAGTAGTAAGACAGTTTTATCTTCAGTAAATACTGGGATGTTAGTTGCTAAAACAAATGGCCAAAATCCACTAAATCTAAGTAAAAGCATTAATCAAAAAGAACGATCAGTTGAAGCCGCAACCAATAATATATTTAGACCCGCAGCCACTACTTTTAGTGATGCTTATTCAATGTACGAAACTGGCGTTAGGTATGTTCACGAGACAACCAAAGGCAAAGGCATAACCATATGTATGGTAGATACGCCTGTAGATATATTTCACCCATCACTTTCAAATGCCTCTATAGAAACAGTGGATTTATTTGAAGTCGACGAAACTAACGAAGCTTCTATGCTCCATGGTACTAGTGTAGCTGGAGTATTGGTTAGCCAGAACAAACATATCGGTATTGCCCCTAAAGCGAATTTGTTTTCCGTAGGTGCGTTTAGAGCAGATCAAAACCAACCTAACAATCTGAAAGGCTCATCTTCTGATGTAGCTAAAGCACTTGATGTGTGTATTCGCCAAAATGTTGACGTTATAAATTTAAGTTTCACTGGTGGTAAAGATTCATTAGTTGAAAAAATAGTTAAAAAAGCGATTAATAAAGGTATCGTAGTGGTCGCCGCTGCAGGTAATGGTGGAAAATGGGGTAGTTCAATCTATCCTGCTTTGATACCAGGGGTATTGACTGCAACTGCTGTAGATAAAAACAAGAAGTTATTTGATATGGCTGATAAGGGTCGCTTTATTGACTATGCTGCACCTGGAGTAAATATATTAACTATCGCACCTGGTGGGAAGTATAAACTAGCCACAGGTACATCTATTTCAACAGCACATGTCAGTGGCGTAGCTGCTTTACTCTTGTCGCGTAAAGGCAATAGAAATATAAATACAGTATTGAAGCAAACAGCTGTTGATTTAGGCAAACCAGGTCGTGACCAAGAATATGGCGACGGGTTGATCAGCGCTAGTCGAGCGCTTGCTATTATCAAATAGCTCTAAAAGTACTCTGCTTTATTTAATATCCTATTTACGCTAGTTAATCAGTAGAAAATGACACCCCCCTACTTTTTACGCATTTATCCAGTCTTTAGGCTTTAAGAAATAATCGTATAACTTGGCTTCTTTTGAGTCAGGTTCGGGGCTCCAGTTATATTTCCACTTAACTAGTGGTGGCATCGACATTAAGATTGATTCGGTTCTGCCACCCGATTGCAATCCAAATAAAGTACCTCTATCGTAAACTAAGTTGTATTCGACATATCTCCCACGTCTATATAGCTGGAAATCTCTTTGATCTTCATTGTAATGTAAGTTTTTTCGTTTAGACATTATAGGACGATAGGCTTCTAGAAAACTGTTGCCGACAGCTTTTAAAAACTCGAAACATTTATCGAAACCCCATTCGTTTAAATCATCAAAGAATAAGCCACCAATACCGCGTTGTTCATCACGATGCTTTAAGTAAAAGTATTCATCACACCATTTTTTATAGTCGTTATAGACATTATTACCGAATGGTTTGCATGCTTGTTCAGCTGTTTGATGCCAGTGCTTACAATCTTCATCAAAACCATAATATGGGGTTAAATCATAACCTCCACCAAACCACCAAACGGGATCTTCACCTTCCTTCTCCGCAATAAAAAAGCGTACATTCGCATGGGAAGTAGGAATCATTGGATTTTTAGGGTGAATAACTAATGAGACGCCCATAGCCTTAAAGCTTCTTCCTGCTAATTCTGGTCTATTGGCAGTGGCTGAGCCTGGCATTTCCTTGCCACTGACATTTGAAAAATTGACTCCACCCTGCTCGATAATATTGCCATTAACTAATAAGCGAGTTCGCCCACCACCATACATTCCTGGTTTCTCAGGATTTGGCTCACGCGTCCAAGAGTCCTCTTCAAAAGATGCTTTGCCATCTTCATCTGACAATTGCTGACAAATAGTATCCTGTAGGTCGAGAAGGTATTGTTTTACCGCTTCAGTGTCAGGTGTGGCAATTGTGTTGGGCTGTGAGCTGGAGATAGTACTTGGCATAGTGATCCTTTAATGGGAATAGGTATTTTAATGCTAAAATTATAAAGTGTTAATTTATGCTATTTTCTAAAAATGTTTAAACGAATCATCCTATCTTTAATTCTGATTCCCGTAGTGATAAGTATTGCTGCTACTTTCATCTACTTTATCAATCCTTATTCTTTGAAAACAGATAATATCCGACCTAGAGTGTTAGGTTTTGATATTTATCAAATTCCGAGTAAATGAATGCAGCCGTTATTATATCCTGGTGATTATATTACTGTTTCTAACTTAGCGTATGCAGAAGAGTTACCCAAAAGGAATGATGTGGTGGTTTTTTATAAGTCAGATGAAAAAACTCCTCAGACTAAAGTTCAGTTTATCAAAAGAGTTGTAGCGATTGCAGGAGATAATATACAAGTACAAAATGGAAAACTGTTCGTAAACAAAAAGTTCGTTACTGAAAACTATGTTTCAGAAATGAATAACAAAACGCCTTATTCATTAAATATGAATTTAGTGACTGTGCCACCTGAGCATGTTTTTGTAATGGGGGATAATCGAGATATTAGCTCTGATAGTCGAAAATTTGGCGCTATATCTACTGAAAATATAATAGCTAAAGCTTCTAAAATACTTTACGGTATTAATAATAGAACGGGTAACAAAATAGAATGAAGGGTTTATTTGTAACTGCTACTGATACTAATGTCGGTAAAACATGGATTGGTTCGCGATTAGTGACAGAGCTAATACAGCAAAACGTAGATGTGAAAGCTAGAAAGCCAATTGAATCTGGGTGGCCGAAAACTAGCGTTGTTAGTGACACTGATGCTTGGAAGTTAGCTAAAGCGATGGGTCAGTTGGAGGCATTAGATGTTGTTTGCCCAAATCGCTTTTCTGCCGCTTTGTCGCCTGATAGAGCAGCAATGCTAGAAGGTCAGATAATAACACTGGCACAGCTGCGTCAAGATTGTTTGAAAGACACCAGCGAGAAAGACTTTTTATATGTTGAAGGTGCTGGAGGTTTTTATTCACCGATTTGCTATGATGGCCTAAATGGTGATTTAGCAGTAACGTTAGAACTACCTATTTTATTAGTGGTTGAAAATCGCTTAGGTTGCATTAATCAGGCGTTATTAAATGTAGAAGCGATTGCTAATAAAGGCTTAAAATTAAGAGCAATTGCCTTAAATGAACCAACCAGCTTAGAAAGAAATCTTGTCGATTCAAAAGCAGAAGAAGCTATGGATAATTTTTCAGATATTCAAAAAAGAGTTGATTGCGACGTCATTTCATTTAGTCATAATCAAAACAACAGTAGCTCAATAAAGCAATTGGCTAAGTTGGTAATATAGTATTGTCACTTTTTGTTACTATATTAACAGTTTGAATGTAGCCTCTGTTAATAAGGATTTAGTGAAGCATTGAGTGGCTACTTTCTTTTCTTGCTCTTTTTACGTCTTTTTTTACTTTTTTTCTTTAGTAAGTTCATTTCAGCAAAATCCAAAGAGCTTCTTCTCGTCACTCTTGAAAGAATCTTGATAATACCTTGATGGCGGAGATGCCTTGCAAGACCTAGTGCCGTTTGTCCATCTGAATTACGGATATCAGGGTCAACACCCTCAGACACATAATATTGCACCAACTGCCAGTGATTGTAACGGGCAGCTACGTGTAAAGGAGTCCAATTCTTATCTGTTTTTTTAGATGGGCTAAGTCCACCTTTGACTAAAACTTTTGCTACGTCAGTTAATCCTTTTGAGCTTGCTACATGTAATAAGGTAACACCTCTCGCACCTTTTTCATTAATGTCCGCTCCGTTTTCTAGCAGGCTAATAACCATTGAAGCCCAACCGCGAGAAACGGCAATACCTAAAGGGGTTTCACCTTTATAGTTTTTAAAACTCGGTGAAACTCCAGCTCTTAATAATTGTTTAACACGCTGGATTTTTCCAGCTTTCATGGCATCGAGCATTTCCTCTTCTAATAAAGGGTTTGATGGACGCTTTGGTCTTTTAATGAGCTTTATATTTGATTTTGTTGGTTCAGCAATCTTGTTTTTACTACCAGAATCAATCGAAAGCTTTGATACTGTCTTTGAGGGTTTATTTCTTTGGTCAAATTTCTCTGCTCCAGAGCTGAGTAACAACAACATATCATTACTCAGCGGCACACCATTGGCATCAAGAAGAATATTCTGTTGTGCTTGAATACTCGTACTTATCAATGCGCTTGAAACTAACAGTGTGGAGATAAACATTCTTTTAGTGAGTTTGGTTACGCCCATGGAAAATAATATTATTAAGTCCAATATTTTTTTCAAAAAGGGAGAATTTACAGCCTGTTTCTTCATAAGTCGTCCTAAACTTAAGTCTTATTATTTCCACATTCTAGCAGAATATTGATCGAAAAGTGTTCAAGCTTATCACTATGATAAGGAAATCATACAAAAAGTAGGGGGGTGTCATTTATATTCTTATTTCTAGTGTATCAGCTGTTGGTAATTCTCAATTGCAGTATAGTTTTGAGTGTCTTTAACTGGCTTTTTCGAATCAGGCTTACTGATAGTGAGTAGATATTTAATCGCAGTTTTCTTGGCGTTATCTAATACATCAAAATTATCATCAATAAATAGGCTATTATTTTTATCATACGCTTCGTACTTGGCTAATGCTTCCCAAAAACCCGGTTCTTCTTTAGCCAGTCCTATGTCATGTGAGGTAATTATTGCATCGAAATATGATTCCAGAGATTTAACGTAGCCAAACTTAAGCGTTACGCTTTTTTGGTGGGCATTCGTTAAAAGCACTATACGCTTATCTAGGGTTTTTAAATGATGTAAAAAAGGTATGACATTTTCACGTATGGCAATCTTATCAGCTACCTCGTGTTTTAAAGCGACTACATCCATATCAAAAGTAGTTGTCCAATGGTCTAAACAATACCAATCTAGAGTTCCTTGCGTAGCATTGGAATGTTGCATCAAAATATTACAGGCTTGTTCATAGGGTATATTATGTTTTTCAGCATAACGTTTCGGCATGTGTTTTAGCCAAAAGTGGTTATCGAAGTGTAAGTCGAGCAGTGTGCCGTCCATATCTAAAAATACGGTATGAATTTGTTGCCAATCAATGGGAATTGAGTTCGCCAAGGGTTAGACTCCTTAGGTTGAAAAAGTGTGAATAAAAAATCGAGGGCTAATGTGAAACAGAAACCAACCATACACCAAACGCGAGTTGTTGCCACTAGTCGATTATTTAAAATTGAAGCGCTTGATATTGAGTTTTCGAATGGGGTAAAAACCGAATACGAACGTCTCGCCAGTTCTGGTTTTGGAGCTGTCTTAGTCGTGCCGATATTAAAAACGAAAGGACAGGAAGATCAACTGTTACTCATTCGGGAATATAGTGCTGGCACGGAGCGTTATGAACTCGGCTTTCCTAAAGGCAAGGTAGATGCTGGAGAAGAGTTACTTGAAGGTGCGAATCGTGAATTGATGGAAGAAGTGGGTTACGAATCGGCTAAATTAACCTTTTTGAAAGGTCTAAGTCTTGCACCTAGTTATATGGCACATGTCACCAGCATCATACTGGCCGAAGAGTTAAGTGAGCGCCGAGAAGAAGGTGATGAGCCGGAAGAGCTTGAAGTGGTCAAATGGAATGTGAGTGAAATTGATGCGCTATTGGAGCGGGAAGATTTTGCAGAAGGACGCTGTGTTGCGGCTTTATATTTGTTAAAAAAACACATTGAAAAGAATAGCTGAAGCAGCTGTGAGACAAAACAACAATAAATAAGGAAAAAAATGACTCAACCATTAACTAAAAATGACTTACAGCTATTGTTACCTGAGCTTCTAATAGAAGTTCGTCGTATTGCTATCGAAGCAGGCGAAAAAATCATGGAGGTTTATGAGTCAGGATTTGATATTGAAACTAAGTCCGATGAATCGCCAGTCACAACTGCTGACCTTGCCGCAAATGCAATTATAGATCAGGGGCTTAAAAAGCTAGATGTGCAATTCCCTATTCTCTCTGAGGAATCTGCACATTTATCATTTGAAGAACGTGCATCAAGACCAAGCTATTGGTTGGTTGATCCTTTGGATGGTACGAAAGAGTTTATAAATCGTAATGACAGTTTTACCGTCAATATTGCTCTCATACACGAGAATAAATCGATCCTTGGTGTTATCTATGCTCCAGCACTTAAGTTAAGTTATTTCGCCTGTAAGGGGCACGGCAGTTATAAGCAAAAGGGGACAATAAGCACTGCTGATTCGTATAAAATTATTGCGAGAAAGCTTCCAAATGATCAAGCTATATTTATGGGAAGTCGCTCTCATACTGGAGAGGCTATGCTAACGTTTTTGAATAACTTTAAAGCGGATAAGGGGGACTATGAGCTACAGAGCATGGGTAGCTCCTTAAAGATGTGCATGGTTGCTGAAGGTACAGCGGATCTTTATCCTCGTTTATGGTTAACTTCAGAATGGGATACGGCAGCTGCACATTGTATTGTTGATGAAGCAGGCGGTAGGATTGTAAAAACGGATATGTCGCCTTTGCTATACAACACTAAAGACTCTTTATTAAACCCGTATTTTTTCGCTATCGGAAATAATGATGTGGCTTGGGATAACTATTTACCTGATGATTCTTAGTTTTTATGACTCTGCTCGTATTGAAATGTAGTGCGTTAATAATAGGCGTCAAAAAGTGGGGGGGAGTGCATTAAACACAATATCTAAGAGATAAATTTAAATCATGCTTTTGACCATGTTTACAACATTGTCTGCACTGTTGTAATCCAAAGGCAAATACTGGGCTTTATTATCTTTCACTAAAATCATACTTGGGAACCCTTGAGCACCTAATTGCCTACCCATATTGATTTCGGCTTCTAACTGTTGCTGTGTTTCCGGCATATTTAAATCTTTGGAGAATTGTTCTTCATCTAAGCCCAATGATCTGGCAATAGCTGTTAAGGTACTATTGTCTGATGGGTTCTGTGCTCCCATATAGTAAGCAGTTTGGATTTTTTTTATCATTTCCAATTCTATTTCGGGTTTTTGCTTTCGTGCTGCGATTACTGCACGACAGGCAGGATAAGTTGAGCGTCTCGGTTCGCATTTATCCCAAAAGTCGAAGTTAAATTCTGTTCCTGGAATATGTTGTTGAATACGCTTCCAATAGCCCGCGATGTCAGATTTCATTGATTCTGGCATTGGTTCGTTTGAGTCTGGGGCAAGTCCACCTAAGAGATATTTAATCTCAACTTCTTTTGGTAGCTTAGTTTTTATCTCAGTCCATGTGGGGCGAAAACCCCAACACCAACTACACATCGGATCGTGCACATAGTAAAGTATCATGCTGTGATTATAGGAGATAAGAAATGAAACAGAAGATATTTTTAACAGCAATTTTTGCAGTAACACTGGTAATAAGCGGTTGTACTCAAGAAAGCCAAAATAAAATTGGTCGAGCACTTAACAATTGGACAGGTACTAATGGCATTCTTGAAGTGTACGCTGGAGGTAATGTAGTAAAAAGATTTATGGAAATTGACAAGCTATCAACGGCTATTGGTACAGGAAATGATGCTGCGCGTCCCTATCGTTTTGGCTATGGATTTTTAGATGCCAATTTAAATAATGTTATTGATGATAATGAAAAGAAGAAAGTATATTTTGAATTCAGCGATTATTCGACGCCTTATATCTTCTTTGAAGACCCACAGTAAAATAACAATGAATAGAGTGACAAACGTTCATCTTGGATAAATGTTTGTTAGAGTATAATTCCCCTAATGTCTAATTAATAAGGACATCCAGGGGAATAATAATGAAAAACAAAACCTATCAGATGGCGACAATCCGTCGTGGTCAAACAGCGTCATTCATCAATAATGGCGGAAAAAAGCGACTTTCCGAGCAGACTGGATCAGTTAACAAGTTACTGTTGATATTGATAGTTGGTGGTTTAGGCTACAGTGCCTTCATTGCTAAAAATAAAGGGCTAATCTCATTTGATAAAGCGCAAACCTTAGTAACTAATTTATCTAGCAAAGTGTCAGGTTCTCGAAATAATAGTGGAGATCAATACACGGGTTATGGTGTTCAGCTTGTTGCAACAAAACAGCTAAACCAAGCGAAAGGAATAATGAATGACTTTGCTCGCGATGGATATTCAGCCTTTGTGGTAGCTAGTGAGGCTAAAGGTCGTACCTTGTACAAAGTACGTTTGGGGCCTTATTCACATAAACCAGAAGCGGTTGCAGTTCAGGATAAAGTCTTGCGTCGTTATCCAAATAGTCCTTATGTGAAAAGCAGCTTGGTTATCTATAAGCCTAACTAGGCTATTTGAATACTGTTTGAATCGGCTTACGAACCTTTAAAATAGCGTCAAAAAGTAGGGGGGTGTCCTTCGACAACTCAGGAATCGAGTTCGACTATGATCACTGTAAGCCAGAACCAAATAGGGTTTAATTAATTACCAGCGGCTTTCATTTTTTCTAAACGCTTAGTTGCTAAGCTCACAGCATTCTTATTGTCAGGAAAGTATTTTAAAACATCTTCAAATGTTCTGCGGGCATATGTCCAATTCTTAAGAGCGTAAAAGCTATAACCTAGCTTGATTGCAGCATCAGGTGCTTTGTTGCTGGTTTTATATTCCTGTAGAACCTTTATAAATTCTTTTACTGCTCCTTTGTAATTATTATGCGAATACATAATTTCACCAATCCAATATTGAGCATTCGCCGCTAAAGGGCTATTTGGTTGAAGTTTTATATATTCTTTAAAACCTTGTGTTGCTGCAGTTGGGGATGCACTCATTTTATTAAATGCGGCTTGATAGGTTTCTTTTTCGTATGCGGTTGGTGCTCTGGTTTTACCTGATTTTTCAGCCTTTTTTTTATCTTCCGCAGTAGCAGGAATCGTTTTTACGCCATCAGTTTTGGCTGTTACTGCAGTCGGTGTCTCTTTTATTGCTGCAGGCTGTTGAGTTTCAACAGCTGTAGTTTTTTCAACTGCGGGCTTCACAGGAGCCGCTGGTTTTGCAGGAGTTTGAGTCTTTGCTTGCATGCCTTGGCGTATCTCATCAATTTGCTCATCTACATTCAAAAAACCTTGCTTTTGGACCTTTTTAAGCCGTGCAATTTGATTCTTTAATACTTCATTTTCACCAGTGAGTTCCCGAGATTTTTTCTCTAAACCTTCTAAGCGTTGGAATATTTGGACTATGGATTCAGGGTTCACCTCTGCTGATGCCGGTGAAATAATCAGCATTACGCAGAGCGATGAGCTAAGCAGCCATATAAAGTTAGGTTTAAACATGTTACATCCTTATCTTTTTTGAAGAGCACTTTGTATCAAGATGCTCGGTATTACTTGGCTAAGTGTTAAGGTGCCAGTACTAAGGTTCATGAAAAGCGCTTAATAATCATCGTACTTAATTTCTACACGGCGATTTTTTTGCCATGACTTGGTGTTGTGTCCACGTACAATCGGAATTTCTTCGCCATACCCGATAGTTCTCATTTGTGTGCTGCTCGGCCCTTGAGCTACCATAATATTTTTTACAGATTGAGAACGTGCCTCAGATAATGCCACATTATATTCGCGTGATCCACGTTCGTCTGCATGGCCTTCTAAACGCATTTTTAAGCTAGGATATTTTGAAAGTAACTTCGCATGGGTGTTGATCAACACCATATACTCAGGGCGAATCGCCGCCTTGTCATAATCAAAGTATATAACGCGCTGAGATAGCAGATTATTTGGATCACTTAGTCCTGCTAAGCTAATATCTTGAGTATTATTGGGGTCGTTATTCGCACCTGGTAAATAGGTAAAGTCATTACCCTCTTGCTCTGAGGTAGTCACATTGGAGTTGCCATCAGCACCTAATGTTCCACTGGTTGCACCGCCGTTGTTTGTGGTATTTGTGACAGTAGAATTATTGCTATCGCCAGTCGTGCTTCCCGTTGTGCTTTCTTTAACATTTTGACCGCTACACGCAGTTAATAGCAAAGCACTAAGCACTATTGCAAAGGTAGATTTTATGGTGATTGTTTTCATAACTGATTCCTTTCTTCTTGTTAAGTTTAAGGTCTTGTTTAATTAAAGGTTAAATTATTGTTTAGTTGTTGTTTAGCTCTGATCTAACTCTTGTCTAAAGAGGACTTTGTTAGATCAGGTATTCGCCAATCTAAACGTTATTGATTTAAATAAGGTGACCAAGCTGGCTCACGAACATCGCCTACAGGTGATGTTAAAAACTGTCTTGCTTCCGCGTTATCACTGACCACGGCAAGGGTGTTATCGCCATTTTTTAGCGTTGTATAAGCAACCATTGCCCCATTAGGTGAAAGTGTGGGCGATTCATCTAATTGACCATTCGAGAGAATGTCAGCACCCGAACCGTTTAGAGATTTAATAGCGATATTAAAGGCTCCACGATTACCTCTAACGAATGCCAATTTCTTATTAGCAATATCAGCCGCACTGTTGTATTTACCATCAAATGTTAAGCGTTGAGCAGATCCGCCTGAAGCTGCGATCCGATATAACTGCGGACTTCCGCCACGATTTGATGTGAAAACAAGTGAATTTGTACCACTCCACGTGGGTTCAGTATCAATTGCAGATGATGTCGTTACACGTGTTATCTGGCCATTGCTGATATTCGCAGTATAAATATCCGGGCTACCATTTACAGATAAACTCATGGCTAAACGCTTACCATCTGGTGACCAAGCTGGAGCTCCATTGATTCCATCGCGGGCCGAAATTTTACGTTTCTTGCCAGTGAAAATATTCTGTACGTAAATGGCAGAGGAGTTTTCCTCAAATGACACATAGGCTAATTGATTAGCGTCAGGTGACCAAGCAGGAGACATAACAGGTAGTCTTGAAGAAAGAATTGCCTTTGGGCTATGTCCGTCAGAGTCAGAAACGTAAAGTCTAAACATACGATTATCGCTGGTTTTATTGGTAACCGTTACGTATGCCAATCGTGTATCAAATGCCCCTTTTTCACGTGTTATTTTTTCGTATATTTTATCTGCAGCTTGATGAGCGATGCGACGTGTATTGTTGTTAGAGGATATTTTGTAAATAGTTTTGGCGTTGTCTGAAGTACTGGTCAATTCAACTTCGAGCCCACCGCTTAAAGGTTTTCCCCTTACGATGTAATCAGCAATACTTGAATAAGCTCCAGCATTAAGGGTTTTTCCGTAAGTAGGTATTTCATTAATTTTGTTACGAGGGATAACGGTAAAACGTCCACTGCGTTTTAGATCTGCCTCAATAATTCCATTTGCTCCGCCGGGTATATTGGCAAGATAGATTGGTATTCCGTCATCACTGGTTTTGGAGATACGCAGTTCTAGTTCAGCCATTGCTGACGCTGAGCTAATAAATAATAAAATACTAAGTAAAAATTTGTATATGAATGTGTTTGTCATCTTTATTAGTCCATTATAAACGTAATAGTTCGATCTGATTTGTTAAAATTATACTTACTGGGTGGTCTTGGTAAGGGTTCTGAGCGCTCAAATGCTTCTTTCACCGAAGAACAAAACTCAGCACTCCCTGTACACGATTTAATGTTAATTCCACTCGAAATAAAGCCACTATTTGAAATAGTAATCCTTACTTTTGCTTGTTTACCTTTTGTGCCTGGTGGTGGGTGCCAACGACGATCTACATGTTTTTGAACACGACCGCCCCACGAAATCTTGGCGCCTCTACTTTCCTTTTGTAACGACTTTTGACGTGCAGCAGCGACTGCATCTGATTTTCTTTTTGCTTCGGCGGCTGCTTCATCGGCTTTCTTTTTAACTTGTGCTTCTTGCCACTTACGATGGTACTCCGCTTTTTTAGCGGCGAGTTTCTCGGCTGCCTCTTTTTCTGCCCGCTCTTTTGCCGCTTTAGCTTTAGCTATTTTTTCAGCTGCTGCTCTTTCGGCTTTTTCTTTAGCTTTTTGTTTAGCAAGGCGTTCTGCTTCTTCTTTCTCACGCTTCTCTCTAGCTAATTTTTCTTCTGCTTCCTTCTTTGCTTTCTCTTTTTCAGCTTGTCTTGCTGCTTTCTTTTTTGCCTCTTTTTTGGCTTTCTTCTTGGCAGCTAATTTTTCTGCCTTGAGCCTGGCTTTTTTTTCTGCTTTTCGTTTAGCTATTCTTTCAGCCTTCTTCTTTGCTTTCTTTTCGGCAAGGCGTTTTTCATTATTTGCTTTTTTTCTAGCTTCCTCTTTCGCCAATTCTTTTGCTTTTTCCGCTTTTTTCTTGGCTAAGGCAGATTCTTTTTTTCTTTGCTTTTCTGCTTCAGCTAATTGCTTTTGTTTTTCGAGTTTATTCGACTCTGCAAGCTTTTCTTTTCTCTGTTCGGCTTCCAATAGTGCTGCCTTCTCATTGGCCTTTTTTTCTGCAAGCTCCTGTTCTTCCTGCTTTTGCTTCGCTAATTGCTCTGCTTGTTCTTTTTCGAGAGCTTGTTGCTCCGCTAACGCTTTAACTTTGAGTTCTTTTTGTTTTTTTGCATCAGCTAGCTCTTTTGCTATAAGTGCTTGTTTTTGTTTTGTAATAACTTCTGCCGCTAATCTTTCTTGTTCTAACTTCTTTGCTTTAGCTTTTTTTTGCTTAAGTAATTTTTGATCAGCAAGTTCTTGTTTTTTCAGAGTCTCTTTTATTTCTTTTTCTTTTAGGATTTCAGTATTAGGTGCTTTTTCTGAAACTTCCTCAGCAACGTTATTTGCTTGTTTTTCTAATGAATCAGTACTCACTAAAGAGATAGGAATACCTGCAACTTCAGCATCCGGTTTTTTAGTCCAATCGAAGCTGAAAAAAAACAAAGCAACTATTAAGCCGTGGAAAATTAATGCACTTAATACTGCGCCAGGATGTTTTGCTATTAGTTTAAACATAATTCTATTGAGTAGGCACCGGATCAGTCATCCAGCTTATTTTCTTTGCGCCGGCTTTTTGAGCCGCTCTCATGGCTCGCGTAACGTGCGTGTGTATAGCATTGCCATCTGCGCGAATATATACAGGGCGTGTTCCTGTTTCCCCTAACTGTCCTTGCATTTGTTCCGTTAATTGTTCGGTACTAATCACCTCTTCAGATTCTCCTAAACTAATGTCACCGTTTTCACGAATAGCGATAAACAATGGCGGTTGATTGCTATCACTTTCTATTAGGGCAGCATCAACATCTGGCATATTTACATTAACGCCAGATTGCATCATCGGAGCAGTAACCATAAAGATAACAAGCAGTACTAACATTACATCGATGTAAGGTACGACATTCATTTCCGCCATCGCCCTACGTTTTTTATTTCGACGAGACATTGCTTACGCCTTGTCCTTCGTGAGAATTGCTTGACGCTCTAAGAGCGTGGTGAATTCTTCACGGAAATTTTCATAGCGGATACCAATACGATCTACCTTATCACTGAAACGGTTGTAAGCAATAACCGCAGGGATAGCTGCAAACAGACCTATCGCAGTGGCGATTAATGCCTCTGCAATGCCGGGAGCAACGACTGCAAGTGTGGCTTGTTTCATTTCACTTAGAGAGATAAATGAATTCATAATCCCCCAAACAGTTCCGAATAAACCAATATATGGACTCGTAGAGCCAACCGTCGCTAGAAAGGATAAGTTTTGTTCTAGTTTGTCCATTTCACGCGTTTCAGCGACGCGCATGGCTCTTTGGGCGGTATCTGTTACAGGTAATAATCTGGGAGTTTCGCCTTTGTTAAGGCGGGCATATTCGTGATATCCGTTAAAGAATATCGCTGCCATTCCTTCTCGATCGGTTCGATTAGCAAGGTCACTGTATAATTTGTTTAAAGAAATTCCACTCCAGAAACGATCTTCGAATATCTCTAATCTCTTTTCAGCTTTGCTTAATTGACTTCGCTTGATAAACATTAATGTCCATGACGCCAGAGACGCTAAAACTAGGATGAGCATGACTGCCTTTACTATTAGGCTGGCATCCATAATGAGCTTTAGAATAGTTTGATCGAATGTCATTGTGCGTTTTCCTTTATTTTTTCAAGCAAAAAGCTTGGTAGGCGTTTTGGTCTAAATGTTACTGAATCTACAATAACGACGGTGACATTTCCTTCTGCCAATATTATATGATCACCATGTTTGCTTTTTTCTTCGTCTTTTGTGGTTCTAAGCACTTGTTGCTTAAATACAACACTTGTCTTTCCTAATTCTCTGATGTCTACCGTTACAAAAAGTTCATCGTTAAATAATGCTGGCTTTAAATATTCACAATTAAGTGCACGTACTACGAAGATAACTTGGTGCTTTGATATCAACTGATCTTGTTCAAAACCTAAATTTCTCAACCACTCAGTTCGAGCTCTTTCAAAAAAATTAATATAATTGGAATGATAAACGACACCACCTGCATCGGTATCCTCATAATAGACACGAATCGGTAATTGAAATGAAGGGGGGGTGAATTTTGCTTTGCTAGCATCTGTTACTGTTGTTTTTTCTTGATTTAAAGGGTCTTTTTTCATAAGACAATGCTATCACAGAGTTGCTTAAAAAGTGCCCATGCTTTACGAACATGAAATATAAAAGTGTTATTCTTCTTGAGCAAAACTAAACAAGACTGATTAAAAAGTAGGGGGTGTGCTTTTAGATGACAGTAAGCATTTAAACTTGACTCTAAAGCTTAGTATTGGCTTTAGATAAGCGTTTCGCGATACGTACCATTTGTGCGAGTTCAGTTTCTAATTCTTGTCGCTTAGTGCGTAAATATGCTTTTAAATTCTTTTTGCGAACAAATAAGACAAAGACTTTAAGATTGGTAATTGTTCTTTGATATTCACCTTTTAAATTTATCGCTAAGGCGCTGCCTAAAATAATCGAGCTAAGATAAAATAAGGACCAATAGAAACCATAATGTTTATAAACATAATTGCACTGTATTCCCCAAAATATACCAAAGAACAACATGCCGAGCATCACCCATGCTGTGTCGTGTTGGTCGACTTTTTTCGATACTTTTTTGGTGAAAAAATGCGTCAAAAAATAAGGGGTTATGCTATTTAAAATTCCCCAGAGTGCAATAGGAAAGCCTATTAAAACGATGCCTAACGTTCTTAATGTGTAAAGAGTTAATAATAATGGTTGGTATTTTACTGCTAGGTGATAGTCATTAATACCGCAGGCTCGGCATAGCCTTTCAAAAACTCTAAGTTTACTCATGATGCTTCTTATCTTTTCTGGTTCATGGAGTTTTAGTAAGTCTTGAACTTCAATAAGCTGTTGTAATGCTTGAAAGCGTTCGCTAAGTGTTTTTCTAGATTGATCAGAAAGGTTGTCATTTTTGCTTTCATAGTCGCTTGAATCTTTTACTTCATCTCCTTCAACTTTGCTGCTGCGTAATGAAAAGAATTGTTCGAGGCGTTTTACAAGATCTAAGTCCTGCCATGACTTTGTATTAAGTGTGACTGCTTCAATTCCCTTTTTTACACGATCAGTAATGAGGTGAACGGCTTCATGCTCGCTAATATTATCAGGCAAACTAAGATCAATTGGATCGCCGTAACGAACTAACACTTCGGTTCGCGCTCTTTTTTGGCGACTAAACGTCATTCCTACAGGGATAACTACTGGCGCTTTAACGTTTTCTTGAATTGCACCTAGCGCCATTCTTGCAGCACCTGTTTTTATTTCCTGTACGTGTGATTTTGAATGGCTTTGCCCTTCAGGAAATATAACTAACGTTTGATTTTTTGCGAGCAATTCATAGCATCGGGCAAAGGTATCTTGGTTCTTTGATGTATCAGTTTGTGCTGTTTCGCGACGATAAATGGGGACTGTTCCAATCATTTGTAAAATAGGTTTCAAAAAAGGATTTTTGAAAAGCCCATCACGTGCGAGTGCTCGTATGTTTTTATTTGTTGAAGCTTGAAGCACTGCTGCATCTATTAATGCATTAACATGATTAGCGCAGAGAATTATTCCTTTGTCATCAGGTAGCGTTTCAGCTCCAGTGACTTCATAACTCCGATAGAAAACCTTCATAGTCATTTTGCAGAGTTTTTTCCAAATGAATATAAATGCTCTGCGCGATCTTGAATGTTTAATATTGTTGGACATAAGCTAATAATAGCTTAAGGGAGTATCTGTTTTTGAAAAACTATCAAAAAGTGGGGGGGTGTCATTTTTAATTACTCACCGCTTATTTTTGATTTTCGAGCTCTTGCAAATGTTTAGGCTGTTTAAGTCCGAAGTGTTGCCATGCACGTCGCGTTGCCGTTCTACCACGAGGGGTTCGCATTAAGAAACCTTGTTGGATTAAGAAGGGTTCTATAACGTCTTCAATCGTTCCACGCTCTTCGCCGATAGCCGCAGCAATACTTTCAACACCTACAGGACCACCATCAAATTTTTCCATAATCGCCAGTAATACGCGACGATCCATATGGTCGAAGCCTAAATCATCAACATTTAGCATATTAAGCGCTAGGTCTGAAATTTCTTTAGTTATATTTCCATCCGACTTTACTTGAGCATAATCTCGAACGCGGCGGAGTAATCGGTTTGCTATGCGAGGGGTCCCACGCGAGCGTCTGGCTATTTCTTCAGCGCCTTGACTATCAATGTTTACGTTTAATATTCCCGCAGCGCGAGTCACAATATGGGTTAAATCTTGAATATTATAGAACTCTAATCGTTGCACAATACCAAAGCGATCTCTCAAAGGTGAGGTAAGTAATCCTGCTCGTGTTGTTGCTCCTACTAAAGTAAATGGAGGAAGGTCAAGCTTGATTGAACGGGCCGCTGGACCTTCACCAATCATGATATCCAATTGGAAATCTTCCATTGCAGGATAAAGAATCTCTTCAATGACGGGACTAAGACGATGAATTTCATCAACAAATAACACGTCGTTTTCTTCAAGATTGGTAAGTAAAGCAGCTAAATCACCGGCCTTTTCTAAAACAGGACCAGAAGTTTGACGTAAATTTGCATTAAGCTCATTGGCAATAATGTGAGAGAGAGTGGTTTTACCTAAGCCGGGAGGACCAAAAATAAGAACATGATCCAATGCTTCGCCCCGAGCTTTTGCTGCAGGTATAAAGATCTCCATCTGTTCTTTTACAGCGGGTTGACCCACATAATCTTGAAGTGTTTGTGGGCGAATCTTTTCTTCAATATCTCTTATCGCGTCATCTAATCCTGCAACTGGTGAGATGATGCGGTCATTGTTGTAATCACTGCTAGAGCTATTGCCATTATCGTTGTAATCAATCATCCAAGACTCGCTTTAAGTGCCTTACGGACTATTTCTTCCACAGATAAACCTGCACTAGAATACTTAGCTACCATTTGGCTAGCCTGAGTGGGTTTGTAACCCAATGATAGCAAAGCGGCTATTGCCTCTTCCTCTAGGTTTCTCATTGTAGGGGTTTGAGTTAAGCCGTCAATTTGAGTCTGTTCTGAAGGCTCTGGCAAACGATCCCGCATTTCTATGATAAGTCTTTCAGCGGTTTTTTTACCGACACCAGGCAATTTGGTTAAGCCTGAAACATCATTATTATGCACACGTTGGGCGAATTCATTTGCTGTCATGCCTGAAACTATGGCTAAAGCCATTTTAGGGCCGACGCCATTTACTTTTAAGAGGATTCTGAATAGTGCTCTTTCTTCAATAGAACTAAAGGCAAATAGAGTATGGGCATCCTCTCGGACGATTAGATGGGTATAGAGCGTTACTTCATTATTTACTTCAGGTAGGTCAATGAAAGTAGTGAGAGAAGCGAGTAACTCATAACCTACACCATTTACGTCAAGTAGCAGATCAGGCGCTTGCTTTTGAAGAATAATACCTCTTAATAATCCAATCATAGTATTCCAATCATAGTCATTCTTTTATTTTAACAGTGCTTCCAGTAAACGTTGTTTAGTCGAGCCAACATGAGCGTGGCTCAAGGCTATTGCTAGCCCATCAGCAGTATCAGATTGCAGTTTTCCTGATAGATTTAACAGTAACTTCACCATATGCTGTACTTGGGATTTATCAGCGTTACCTTTGCCAACGACTGCTTGTTTAATTTCCCTTGCGCTATATTCAAAAACTGGAACGTCTTGCATTACAGTCGCACAAATTGCCGCTCCCCTTGCTTGTCCTAGTTTTAGTGCTGATGAAGGGTTATTCGATAGAAAAACATCTTCTATTGCCATTTGTTGAGGTTGAAATTCACGAATGATTATTTCTATCTCTTTATAGATTTTGCCTAAACGTAGCGGAAAAGGGTCATTACCTAATCTGATGCAGGTACTGTAAACGTGTTTGCTATAGCGGCCGTCACTATCAATTATGCCGATTCCAGTAATCCGAGAACCTGGATCAATACCAAGTATGCGCATAGCGATCCTTCAGGTAATCATAAAAATAAAAAGCGAACAAAAAGCATACCATAAATAATGACTTGAAGCACAATAATACTATTGGTTATAGAGGTAGGATTTTTTTGTTTTTCTAATGACTAGTAGGGTGAGATCAATTAGATTTCAAGCATTTCAAAATCAGACTTTCCAACGCCGCAATCGGGGCATTCCCAGTCCTCGGGAACATCTTCCCATTTTGTACCTGGCGCAATACCGTCTTCTGGCCAACCTTCTGCTTCGTCATAAACTAGGCCGCATACTATGCATAAATATGATTTCATTTTTTACTCAACAACTAAACTATGGATAGTTGCGATACTATCATAGTGATCTATTCGCTAGCACTAAGTATGTTTTATCGATTGATATTGTTTAATAATTACCTTCAACAATATATAAACAATATTCGGAGTTAAATTAAATCTACCGATTATCTAGAGTCTCTTTGTTATTAATAAGACTAATCGTAGAATGTTAAGGTGTCTAAATAAATACTAATAATAAAGACAGAGAGCAAAAATAAAAAATGTCCACTGTTCAAAGTAAAAATCTCCCAAGTCTACTAAAGAAATTAGTAGTAGATCAAAAACTCACTCAAGAGGTTGCAGAAAAAGCTGTAACAGACTCTACGGAGAGGGGTGTATCAATTACTACTCACTTAGCTCAACGAAAGTTAGTAAATGAGTCTGATTTAGCGATTTATAATAGTAAAGAATTTGGTTTAAGTCTTATTGACTTAGAGTCAATCGAAATTTCCATGGATGTTGAGGTTTTACTACCAAAAGACATGATGCGAAAATCACAGTTATACCCATTATTTAGAATGGGTAAAGCCCTTACAGTAGCTGTTGCAGACCCGTTTTTCTTATCTCATTTAAGTGATGTTCGATTTGCTACTGAGCTGATGCCAGAGCCAGTCATTGTTGAATACTCGAAGTTACAACAATTAATTAATCCTAATACAAGCGATGACTCAATAAACTCAGGGATGTCTATATCGCACGATGCTGCCGCTCAGGATATGGTTGTGGAAACCGCAGATCTTGAATCTGAAGAGGAAGAAGATGACTCGGGCGTTGATGTAACGCAATTCTTAAATGAATTACTGATGCATGCAATTAATAAAAAAGTATCGGATATTCATATCGAACCTTATGAAAAAATTCTTCGAGTCAGATTCCGTCTAGATGGGATGTTGCAAGTTGTCAGTATGCCACCTAAATCCTTGGCTAGAAGAATGACCTCTCGAATAAAGGTAATGGCTCAGCTAAATACTTCAGAGCGACGAATTCCACAAGATGGACGTATCCACTTTAGAGTGGGTGATGATAAGCATATCGATTTTCGTGTAAACACATTGCCTACGCTATACGGAGAGAAAATCGTAATGCGTATTTTAGATTCTGATACTGCGGCACTAGGAATAGATGTTCTAGGCTTTGATGACAAACAAAAATCTGATCTGTTAGCGGCATTAGATAAGCCAGATGGAATGATCTTAGTAACAGGTCCAACGGGTAGTGGTAAAACCGTTACCTTATATGCTGGTTTAAATATATTAAATACTTCAGAAAGAAATATATCTACCGCTGAGGATCCAGCAGAAATACAAGTCCCTGGTATTAACCAAGTTAACGTGAACCCTAAAGTTGGCTTAACTTTTGCCAGTGCGCTAAGGGCATTCCTTCGACAAGATCCAGATATAATAATGGTTGGTGAGATTCGTGATTTAGAAACTGCCGAAATATCAGTAAAAGCAGCACAAACAGGTCATTTGCTTTTATCTACACTTCATACAAATTCTGCTCCAGAAACACTCACTCGTTTGATTAATATGGGAGTTCCTGCATTCAATATTGCCTCGGCTGTGCATTTAATTGTAGCTCAACGACTTGCGAGAAGACTTTGTAAAGAGTGTAAAGCCCTAGTTGAAGATGTCCCAAAACAAGCCCTTGTTCAGCTTGGGTTCGACGAAAACGAAGTAGACTCCATAGAAATATTTGAGCCTGTTGGCTGTGGTGATTGTTCCCATGGCTATAAAGGACGTGTTGGTATTTATCAAGTTATGCCTATATCGACTGATATGCAAACAATGATAATGAATGATGCCAACTCTTTAGAAATAGCAATTCAAGCAAAAAAAGAAAATATCTTAGATTTGCGCCAATCAGCTTTAACCAAAGTTCGAGAGGGTATTACCTCATTAGCCGAGCTTGAGCGCGTCACTAAGGATTAATAACAGGAAACGTTATGGCAACTGCAACCGCAAAAAATAATAACAAATTGGACCAACCTACTTTTGTTTGGGAAGGAACTAACAAAAATGGTGTAAAAATTCGTGGTGAAAACCAAGCAACGAACGAGAACTTTCTGCGTGCAGAATTAAGACGCCAGGGAATTAGTCCAAAATCTATTAAAAAGAAAAGCAATAGAATGAGTGGGGGTAAAATAAAACCTATTGATATCGCTCAATTTGCACGACAATTAACCACTATGATGCGTGCCGGTGTACCCATGGTTCAGTCACTAGAGTTGATTAGTAATGGTCATGAGAAGCCAGCAATGCGTGACCTCATCAAAAAAATTACTAAAGATATAGAAGGTGGTGAAGATTTAGCTGGAGCTTTAGGCAATCACCCTTTGTATTTTGATAGCCTTTTTGTCAATCTAATTCGTGCAGGTGAGCAAGCTGGTACCTTGGAAGATATGATAGATAAGGTTGCGTCATACAAAGAAAAGACTGAAAGAATGAAAGCTAAAGTGAAAAAAGCAATGATGTATCCAGTCATTGTTATTATTGCTGCTATGGTTGTTTCTTGTATTATGCTGATATGGGTAATACCTACTTTTAAAGATATTTTTGAAGGTTTTGGTGCCGATTTGCCCGCATTTACACTTTGGGTTATATCTCTGTCAGAATGGTTGCAAGCTTATTGGTGGCTACCATTAGGAATAATCATAGCTTCGGTTATTGGTTTCACGCAGGCACGTAGACGTTCAAAAAAATTCCATCGTTTTGTAGATAAACTGTCTTTGAAGATACCGTTAATGGGTGTGATTATCAATAAATCTGCAGTAGCTAGATTTGCTAGAACTCTATCAACGATGTTTGCAGCAGGTGTGCCATTAGTAGAAGCAATGGACGCAGTCGCAGGAGCGACAGGTAATGTTGTTTATGAGGATGCAACTTTACAAATTAAAGAAGATACTTCCAAAGGTGTGCAGCTTCACGTCGCCATGACTACCACACAAGAATTTCCAAGTATGGTTGTTCAGATGGCTAAAATAGGTGAAGAATCGGGTCGCTTAGAAGAAATGCTTGATAAAGTTGCAGACTATTTTGAAGAGCAGGTCGATGATTTAGTGGATACCCTTTCCAAACAAATGGAGCCTATGATTATGGCTGTATTAGGTGTACTGGTGGGTGGCTTAGTTGTTGCTATGTATCTACCAATATTTAAGTTGGGTGCAGCTGTAGGTTAAAGTATTCTACCAGCAGAAATAAATATTCTATTCAGATTACACAATGGTCTGAATAGATTTTAAGGGGCATTGTGACAATAAGAGAACAGGTAAATGGAAGTAATTGCTCTACTTAGGGAGAACTCTACCTTTTTTTTAGTCGTTGTTGGGCTATTTTCATTGCTAGTTGGCAGTTTTCTTAATGCTGCAATCTATCGAATACCCATTATGCTACAACAGGGGTGGCGAGAAGAATGCCAAGAATTATTTGGTGGCGAAGATAATGAGGCTTCTTCTGAAAAATTTAATTTGTTTGTTCCTCGTTCACAATGTCCTACCTGTGGGCATATGATCACTGCAATAGAGAATATACCTGTTATCAGTTATCTCTTCTTGCGAGGAAAATGCTCTTCTTGCAAAACTAAAATATCAATTCAATATCCAATCATTGAGATATTAACCGCTTTAATTTCAGTTTTTGTTGCATCTAAAGTTGGGTTTGGCTGGCAAGCACTTGCCGCTTTGTTGTTTACTTGGACGTTGATTACGCTTTCGTTGATTGATGCAAAAACAATGCTTCTACCAGATAATCTAACAATTCCATTAATGTGGTTAGGGATTGCTGTTAACTACCAAAATCTATTTGTAGATCTTCAAAGTAGTGTGCTTGGGGCTATGATTGGTTATATGTCGTTATGGAGCTTATTTCATCTTTTCCGCCTATTAACAGGCAAAGAGGGGATGGGGTATGGTGATTTTAAAATATTAGCAGCTATCGGAGCATGGGGTGGTTGGCAGATATTACCTTTCACTGTTTTTGCTTCGTCATTTCTTGGAGCAATCGTTGGAATTACATTGATGCTCGTTCAGGGAAAGAAAGAGAGTCAACCTATACCATTCGGGCCTTGGTTGGCACTTGCAGGGTTTATTGGATTTATTTGGCGTGATGAAATTATCCAAGCTATGAGTAGTTATTATGGTATTAACTAGTCGCTATTATATATATTCTATAAAAGTAGGACCCCATTAATTATTATGGGGGCCTTTGTATTTAATGGCTAAGCAATAAAGATTTACAGGAAAGTAAGAAAAATTATTTAGTGGTTATTTAACGGCTAGTTGCCTCAGCTTGTTGCAGTTTCACCTCATTGAAAGACTTTAGGTTTGGAAGTTTTTTAGCTTGATTTTTTTTACCCTTGTTTAAGCTATTTGCGCGCAGTACATTAAACGTTACAGAGCTATTTTTTATCGATTTACCTTTTTGGTCTACTACGCTCACTCCAATATTATGGCTACCACGACTCAAATTAGAAAAATTTTGGGTTCGAGACACACCTTTTTTCATAGCTTTGCCATCAATAGAAAAAACCAGTTTATGGCCCTTTTTTAGCGGTGGTTTAATACTAACCATCGCAGATACATCACCATCATTAGCTCGAATAGCTTGGTTTTGTTTTGGAGCAAGAAAGGCTAATTTAGTGTAAGTATTGTTTTTTACTAATGGTATGGTCTTAGCTTGTTTTTCGGGCTGTGCCTGATCAAATTCCAGTGGTTTCCACTGTTCGGCATAGTTATCAATGATAGTTATTTTTGGTAAATCTACGGCTTGCGCTTGAACGTTTGCTGGAGGGCTATCTCCATATTGAGTATTGCCGCGTGCATCTTTCCACTTGTACAAGGTATCTGCCTGCACCGTAGATTGAGACAAAATTAAAGCAAGAGCGCAATAAAGAGGAGTTAGAACTTTCATAAATTCACCTTGAAAAACACGGAATTGCCACGATTATATCAAAATAACATTCAACATATTAATTTTCCGATGAAGTCTCTAGGGGAATTAAATAGGATGCTTTAAACCTTAAATAGGCATATTAATGAACAATCAACTGCAGCCAAAAGACCTGACTGAACGTAAGTGGGGTGCCGCTATCCATGCCTCAGCTTTTGCGGGAATGTTATTTCCATTGGCTTTGGCGCTCGGTCCTTTATTCGTTTGGATGTTAAAAAAACACGAGAGTGCTTACTTAGAAGCACAAGGTAAAAAAGCAATAAATTTTCAACTAACGATATTGGTTGCTGCCTTTTTCTTTTTATTGTTGGCTGCTGTAATTAAGCCAATAATATCACTAGTCGTCGTGACGGTTCTTGGTGGTCTGGTGTTTGCAATTATGGCGGCAATAATGGTTTTTAAAGAAGGTGATTTTGACTATCCGTTCTCTTTAAAAATTATCAAATGATATTTATCTGGATATTTAGTGCTGCAAAGTTGTTTTTTCTAAAAGCGACCAAATCCCCACGAAAATGCCTGCTTTAGATGCTCGCTACCACCTCGTCTAACGCCATGAAACATTATTTCAGCCATTTTGACAGATCCTCTGATGCGAGATACATCTATCATCAGTTCAGCGTCGGCTTTGAGCCTCGCTACATCCTCGCCAGGTAAACCGCACCAATATTTCAAATCATGAAGAAAGCAGGCTTCGTATATACTAATGCCGCTAGTAATATCGGGCCACATGGTGCAACCATCACTAACAAAGGGTTTAGCTGGCGGATCTTTTTTTATTTTTTTCCAAATTTCAGGTAACTCATAAATTTCACAAATTTCTTTTACTGTCTCCATAGATACCTCCGAATTTATTTCAGGTAGTTGATAGTTTTCTCTGTTTTTCGATTGACTCATTGAAGACTCTTTATCTGTTAATATTCATATCTAATTATAACTGTTTCTCACAAGCCATGTATTTTGATCAACGCGATAACGACAAACAACCTGCATCAAAAGCTGAGAAAGTTTTCATCTTGATTATTAGCTTGGCCTTTCTGTTTATGATGGTCATGGAAATTTATACCAATTTTGAGCCGAAAAAAATGGGTGCATTATTGTTTGTGATCTTTTGGGTGCCTTTGCTTTTTATCCATGAATTCGGTCATGCATTAATGGCTAAAGTATTAGGTTGGAGAGTAAAGCGAGTGGTTTTAGGTGTAGGTAAGATAATGATGACGAGTCGCTTATTTAACGCGCCAGTTGAAATTCGCTCGATACCACTGGAAGGTTTTGTGCAAATAGCGCCCAGAGATACAAACTTAGCGCGGTTTAAACATGCCCTAATATACTTTGCTGGGCCAGGAATCGAATTACTTTTCTTTTTTGCGATTGTCTATTGGCTGGGGGGTTTCGATCAGTTCTTTACGGTCACTAATGATTATATGCGAATAGCATTACAGAGCTTTGCTTTTGCAGCTCTAGCGGGGGCAGTACTAAATTTAATTCCTTTGGGAATTACAACTAAGGATGGAAGCACGCCAAATGATGGTATGGGAATCCTACTTTGTTTGTTTTCATCAGGGATGGATTACGAAATGTGGATTAGAGAAGACGAGCAAGAAAATATACAAACCGTATCAAGCAAGAAGGGAAAAGATCGATCAGAGTTCTAATGTTCGTAAACAAACCATTTAAAGCACACCCCCCTACTTTTTGAAGGGTTGTATGAGAATTACGATTCTAATTCGGCATCTTTAAATTGTATCTATCCCATTTAAAGTGGTTGTTTGGCGAAAAAGTTATAGCGCTAATCAATTTTTCTCTTACAAAAGCTATTGTCTATCGAATAAGCGTTGTAAAACTGCTGCGCTATTCGCCCCGATCTACTGCCTCTTTCACCTGCAAAACGTGCCGCTAAGATATGTATATGGGCATGTTCTTCAGTACTTTTATTTTTGAGTTCCTCGGCAAACAACATGTCGACGATAGATAAATATTCATCTTGAGTCATTGGGTAAAAAGATAAAGACATACCAAAGCGATCTGCTAATGACATTTTTTCTTGTACGGTATCAGCTGCATGAATTTCGCCATTAAGACTTGATTGCTCGTTATCACTCATTTTTTCAGGAATTAGATGGCGTCTATTTGAGGTTGCTATAATCAACACGTTTTCAGGTGGTTTTTCGATAGAGCCTTGCAAGGTACTCTTCAATTCCTTGTAGGTGGTTTCACCTTCTTCAAAAGATAAGTCATCACAAAAAATGATAAAGCGATAATCCAGCTTTCGAATTTCATCTGTTATCTCAATCAACCAACGCAGATCATCTTTGGGGATTTCAATAACTCTTAGCTTACGTTTGTGATATTCATTTAGAGCTGCTTTTACTAATGACGATTTGCCTGTTCCTCGTGCACCCCAAAGCAAGATGTGATTAGTGGGTTTTCCAGCTAAGAAGTTTTCAATGTTGCCAATGAAAGCCTTTTTCTGTCTATCAATACAGAGTAATTTATCTAATTCTAAAAGATCAACATCATCGACTGCTTTGAGCTTTTCTTGGCGTGTGCGCCAACTTGCTGCAATGGTTTTATCCCAGTTTATTTTGTTCATGTTCATCTCTTAGATAAATTCAAGCGGATTCTATTTCACATACATTATGTAGAATATGCACCATATTGGTGCATAAATTATTCAATAGATATACTTTGGTGCGACACAGTAGTCCCATGCGAATCATGCTGTGCGCAGAAACTAAGACAAATGCTAAATAACATCAGTTTTTCATAATAAGTTATAAATATTTATCATCTCTATTTTTGGCATATCTTTTGCTTTTACATATATGATTATATATTGATGACTATACTATTTAAGTCAATCCGAATTTACAGTTAATTTAATAAAGAGGTTTCCCAATGAGTGGAAGTGAGTCACGCGCACAAGCGGTTTTTCAGATTACAAACAGCGAACCAATGTCTATTAAGAAACCAAAATCTTTAGACAAAACTTGGGCAACCGATGTTTTTACTTTAGTAAAGATGGAAGAAGCATTATCTAAAAATGCTTTTAAAGCGTTAAAGAAAACCGTTGAAACGGGTTCTGCTTTAGATGCGGCTACAGCCGATATAGTTGCCGCGGCAATGAAAGACTGGGCAATGTCTAAAGGTGCAAATTATTTCTCTCACATCTTCTACCCGATGACAGGTGCCTCAGCAGAAAAGCATGATGGCTTCATCATTTCAGATGCAACGGGTAAAGCAATCACAGAATTCACAGGAAGCTTGCTAATAAAAGGTGAGCCAGACGGATCATCATTTCCTAACGGTAGTATTCGTGTAACTAACGCTGCACGTGGTTACACCGCATGGGACCCAACGAGCCCTGCATACATAATGCAGACGGATAATGGCGCAACATTATGTATTCCGTGTATCTTTATCTCTTGGTCTGGTGAGTCTTTAGACAAGAAAGTACCATTATTACGCTCAAACTCTGCAATGAATGACGCTGCACAAAAAGTGTTGAAATTAATGGGAGAGGAAAAAGTAGGCACACTAAATTCAAGCTGCGGTGCTGAGCAAGAATACTTCTTAGTAGATTCCAACTTTACCAGTCTTCGTCCTGATTTATTATTAGCAGGACGTACTTTATTTGGCGCACCACCTGCAAAAGGACAAGAGTTTGATGACCATTAGTTTGGTGCGATTCCACCGCGTGTTCAAGTCTATATGCAAGATGTTGAAGACCAACTTTATCGCTTAGGG
>CALFUP010000066.1 GCA_937929875.1 uncultured Cocleimonas sp.
CTTTCTCAGCAATCATCATGACTTTCTTGTCAGGATGTTGTTTTTGTAGTGCTTGAATCTCAGCTTGAGCTTCTTTAGAGATCATGCTTTGGCCGTGTAGTTCACGGTCTGAACGAGAATGCGCTTCAGTTGCTGGAGATAGTAGATCTGTTGAGATATCGCCTTCACCACATACGTAAGTAACCACTGTGATTTCTTCGTCGATGTCAGGAAGTTTCGTGAAAAATTCCGCTTTTGCGTAACTTTCAAGGATGTCTTTAGCGTTTGCATTGCCCGCTTTGTAGGCTGCTTCAAGCTGATCCATATCTGCTTCGTAAAGGAATACCTGGGTCTTTAGAACCTCAGCAGCAGGAGTAGCAACGTCAGCGTTATCAGATAGAGAAAGATCTAGAAGTACTTCAACTGAAGGGCCACCCTTCATGTGAGATAGCAGTTCAAAAGCGAAAGTGGGTGTAATTTCTGCTACAACAGACTCACCTAAGATGATTTCTTTTAAAAATTTTGCTTTAACTTCTGCTGCACTTGTCGTACCTGGCAGTGTGTTATAGATAAAGAACTTGAGTGAATCTTCACGGTGCTCGTTTCCAGCATCTTTAATTTGTAAAATAATTTCTGACAATAATGCATCACCGTCGATAGGCTTAGGGTTTAAACCTTGTTCACTTTTACGTGTTTCAATTTCTTTAATATAATCTAGATATAAACTCATTTAGTCCTCTCAAGGCATTCATTGCCTACATAATGTGTAACTTTTACCAAGCGGAACCTTGTACTTACAAAGTGCTGTACTTTGTGTTGTGTTAATACAAAATTCCCTTGATACTTAAAATTAATAGCCCATTATAATCTTCTAAACAGCGAACATAGGCAAGTTTAAGTTTTAAATTATAGCTATTAATATAGCCATAAAAGCCTAACGTATCGTAATCCACCTAGGTAAATATGAATGACCTCTTTAATCAGAAAGCACCCAAAACAAGGGATCATTATCAACCTATTACTTATGCTAGCTTTAGCGTTATTGGTTATTGGTGTATCTGCCCCGTTATTGACACTAGAAAAAATGTATTTCTTTGAAAATACGGTAACCTTACTTTCAACGGTTAAAGGATTATTTTTACAAAAAGATTGGTTCTTATTTATTGTAATAGCGGTCTTTAGCTTGTGTATACCCGTCATTAAAATTGCTGGCTTGGTTTTGATTTTGAATCTTGAATATGCTAAAAATTCATTTTTAGATAAAACCCTACATGTGATTGAAATCGTAGGAAAATGGTCAATGCTTGATGTGTTTGTCGTGGCCTTATTGTTGGTGTCTGTAAAACTTGGGGTACTTGCTAAAGTAGAAATTCATTATGGGCTTTATGCATTTGCTACTTCTGTTTTGATTACGATGAGTTTGAGTTTGTGGATCTTTACTTTATCGAAAAAACCACAAGACATTGCTAATTGATTTAGTTGATATAACTTGAATCTAAACCCAAAGATTCAAGTTTATTTTTAATTCTTTAGCAAGTATAAATATTTGTATAGTTGATCTAAATAAGCCTCAATAACTAGGGGGGTGTACTTATTTATTCACTTTAACAGCAGCTTACATCAATTCTTTAACATTACAGAACTCAAACCCCATAGCTTTAGAAAACCCAACCCCAATAATTTATCATCTTCACCATTTATCCTTGAATAGCCAAGTTTGATCTGGATACCAGTCGCAAGACATTATTGATCAGGCTATAAAAGCTTCGAAGAGTGTATTTGATCAAGTGTCTTATACAAATAAACCAATGTGTTCTCCGAGTGTTAGTGTTTTTCAATAGAAATATTGAATAGATAAGTCGACTAAATCACGTAGAGCAAGGAATAATTTTTCATGAAGAAAAGCTCGCTAATTACTTACATTTTACTGACCCTAGTTGCTTCTACCATTTGGCTAGCAGGCAGTTGGTGGCACTATGCTTGCAATATTAAGAACACATGTAAAACCCCTGCGGAATTAGCTTCAAACACCTTAAATAATGAAAAACCACCTATCGATACCGATGGTGATGGCCTGAGTGATAGCGAAGAGAGTCGTTTAGGTACAGATCCTTTATTGATGGATACAGATCAAGATAGTATCTCTGACAGTCAAGAAATTGGGGTAGATCTAGACTCACCTTTGGACAGCGACGAAGACAATCTCATTGATGCTTTAGATGCAGACGATGACAATGATGGCTTAGCAACAGCTGCTGAAGAACAAGTAGGTACTAGTTCTTTACTGGCTGATACTGATGAAGATGGAATATTAGATTCTGTCGAAGTCGGCGATGATATATCAGCACCTCTTGATACTGATGGTGATGGAATCATTAACGCATTAGACACTGATGATGATGACGATGGCATTGAAACGGTTCAAGAATTTTTATTAGGCACTAATCACTTGCTTACTGATAGCGATGGTGATGGTTTAGCAGATGGTGATGAAATTGCAGACTTAATGGATGAGCCATTAGATTCTGATAAAAATGGAATTTTGGACCCTGTCGATACTGATCCAACTTTAGATCAAGATAATGATGGTTTAACAGATCTAGTAGAAGCGAAATTAAATACTGATCCTAAAAAAGCAGACAGTGATGGTGATGGCATAAATGATGCCATTGAAATTGGCAAAAATACAGATGAGCCAATCGACAGTGACTTAGACGGTATTATCGATGCCCTAGATTCTGTAGATGATAGTGATTCTGATAATGATGGTATTACTGACACACTAGAACTAAAGCTTAAGAGCAACCCTAAACTTGCGGATTCTGATAACGATGGGATTAATGACTTAGAAGAACTCGGGAAAAATATTGATCAGCCTTTAGATACTGATAATGACGGTACCTTAAATCTTATTGATTCTGATGATGATAATGATAATTTAAGTACGCGTTACGAGACTCGGATTGGGACTAACCCGCTTGATTCTGATTCTGATAAAGATGGACTTGCAGACAATATTGAAGCGAAAGCGCCTGGCTCTGATAAATTACAAGACACTGATAACGATAAGGTAATCAATCCCTTAGATACCGATGATGATAACGATACGATTCCTACTGCTAATGAACTAGCGTTGGGCACCAATCATCTTAAAACGGATTCTGACGGTGATGGAATTAGCGATGCAATAGAAGTAGGTCAAGACTTTGAAGCTGCTAAAGATACTGATAAAGATGGCATTATTGATGCTTTAGATACTACAGTAGATGAGATAGCTAGTGCGCCAACAACTGATAGAGCAGTTAGTAGTCAGATTAAGCCTGATAGCTCAGACAACGCTACTGGCGATAAGATATTGAACTCTAGTATTAATTCCACAGATCAAAAAACGGAAACTATGGGTTCCAAAGAGGCTGATTCTAAAGCTATAAGTCTAGAATTAACAGGCGCGGTTTTAGAAGACTCTATTCAACCATCAGTGCTGTATTTTCCCCATTTCACCGCAGAACCTGTAGTTAAACAAGATGCTAAAAATTATTTAGATGAAATTGCTTCTTGGATGAAAAAAGATGAGAACAACAAAGTTAACTTAACTGGACATACTGATAGTGTTGGCTCAAAACAATCTAATCTTGCTTTAGGAATTCGAAGAGTAATGGTAATTCGCGAATTACTCATTAATCGTGGCTCTCCTATGTCTCAAATAGAGGTTATGTCGAGAGGTGAATCACAGCCTTTAGCTAGCAATAAAACAGAAGCTGGACGTTTTAAAAACAGACGCGTAGCGGTAGAACCAATCAAATTTAAGCTTAAATAAAATAACTAACCTCAATCAATCATACGAACTAGTTTGTAAGAAAAGTTAGTTTAAGAATACAGAATTAAAAGGATTTTTATATGTTTAACGATAATGTTGCTCAAACCTATAATTTTAAAGATGCTTCTCAAGAAATTATCATCATGTTATTAGGTGCATTTTTATTAGGTGCTTTACTTACGTGGTTATTAAGTAAGTTATTTAGTAAAGACTACAGTGTTGATAACAATAACTATCGTTATCAAAACCAAGGTAACCATGAGATAAACACTCTCAGCCAGAGTCCAAACTCACACGCTTCAACAACAAGCGAAGTCCGAATAGTAGATAAGCCTTCAAACCCTATCAAAGCAGAAAATATTCCAGATGATCTTTCTAAAATCAGTGGTTTAGATTCTACAATGCAAGCCAAATTGAAAAAAATGGGTATATCGTCTTATGCACATTTACGTGATATTAAATCAAAAGATTTGATCGCTATTCAGCAAAACAAAGAAAGCAATAAAAAGGAAATCGAAACATGGCCACATCAGGCTGGGCTTGCAGCTAAGGGCGATTGGAATAAACTCAAAGACTATCAAGGTTTTATTCAAAGAGTTCGAGTAGCCTCTAAAACGACAGCAATTGAAGAACCTCTAGAGACTGTAGAAACTAAGAATCAACCAAAAACTGATAATTTAACGAAATTGATTGGAATAAATCCTCAAATTGAAAGTATTTTAAACAAGAAAGAAATCTACACTTTCAGCCAATTAAGTAATATGGATAACGATTCTTTAAAAAATCACTTATTAGAATCTGAAGCACCTTATGTTGAAAGTGAGACTGAATCATGGCCACATCAAGCAGCAATGGCTGAGAAGGGTCAGTGGGATGAATTAAAGATATATCAAGACTTTATGCATTCAGACTCTGATGCTGAATCTACAGATTCTTTAGACAGCCAATCAAATAAAACTACACTTAATAATCTTAATGCTGAAAGCGAAAAAATTAGCTTAGCGAACAATATTACTAGAATCGACAGAAACAAAGATAAAAAGAGCAACAATGAACACTCTGATCAAAACATGAGTGATCATGACGACCTAAAGAAGATTGAAGGTATCGGACCTAAAATCGAGGAAGTATTAAATGCTGGTGGCATTTACACATTCAGTCAACTATACAAGTCAGACAGAAGTCGATTAAGAAAACTATTAGATGATGCTGGTAACCAATTTAGAATGCATAATCCTGATTCTTGGCCACATCAGGCTGGCATGGCAAATCGCTCTGAATGGGGTGAGTTGAAAACGTATCAAACTTCTATCAGTAAAGAACTAAGTGAATCTAAAGAACAAGTAGTACAGTCAGATGAAGATTCAAAGCTTAAATCGGTAGAAACTAAAAAGAGTGATTCAAATCTTAAAGATGACCTAAGAAAAATTGAAGGCATCGGCCCCAAGATACAAGAACTATTAAACAATGCAGGTATCAATAGTTTTAAAGAGTTATCAGAAAGCTCAAGAGATAAGATTAAAGCATTATTAAATGAAGCTGGCCCTCAATTCCGAATGCATGAACCTGAAAGCTGGCCTCATCAAGCCAAGCTAGCAGCGAAAGAAGAATGGAAGGAATTAGAAGAGTATCAAGACTTCTTAGTTTCCGGACGTGAATAAGACACTATTTTAGCACCGCTAATCTATGTAAATTTCACGTTTATATATTGATCAGAGTAAGTAGACTGCTAAGGCATAGGACTCTGTGTGAAACAATAAAATAGAAATATAATTAAATTCAGACAACAATTCTGAAAATATAATTATGATTCACTCTTCTATTATAACTCACAGCCTGTTCAAAACAGTTGAATATAAATTATTGAATTCAAGTAATCTTGAGCTCAATACCCTATCTAAATCTGGATCATTCCACTCAAAGACTATTTCCCTGAATAGCATTAACATTGAAAAAGGCCTATCTACTCCATCATACTTGTCATGGTTAGTACTATTTCTGGGTTGTATTTTAATTATAGGGATTTTATACGCTAGCAAAAATCAAGCAATTATTAGCGATAACCTGATAAGTATAGTGTCATTTCTAGTCTGTACATTCGGAGCTTTAGGATTACTCTTCAAACCTACAAAATCAATAAAATATTTTGATTCATTTTCAAATAATATCTTATTTGAATTCCAAAATGACTCGATAAAGAATAATTCAACAAGCCAATTTATCCATGATTTGGATACAGCAATCGAGAATGCTAAACAAGTG
>CALFUP010000067.1 GCA_937929875.1 uncultured Cocleimonas sp.
GTGTGTCCGTTTACAGAAGCCTACAATGCGCCGATTTTAAAGCCACCCGAAATCTAACTAATATATAACCATTATGAGTATTTATTCATTTTTTCCTTTCCTTAAATGGTTTAAATTAATTAATTCAGAAACTATCAAAGCTGATATTTTTGCGGGCTTAACGGGCGCTGTGATCGTCTTGCCGCAAGGTGTAGCGTTTGCCACCATAGCTGGTTTACCGCCTGAATATGGTCTTTATACCGCAATGATTACACCCATTATTGCAGCATTATTCGGATCATCACACCATTTAGTTTCTGGCCCCACAACGGCTATTTCTATCGTCATGTTTCTCGCAATTAGTAATCATGCCGAATCTGGAACACCAGAGTTTTTATCTCTAGCCATTACCCTTACTTTTTTAACCGGCCTTTATCAACTAGCTTTTGGATTAGCAAAACTGGGATCTTTGATTAATTTTGTATCCCATACCGTTGTGACTGCTTTCACTGCGGGTGCTGCAATTTTAATAGCGACCAGTCAGATGAAGCATATCACTGGTATTTTTGTCCCTAAAGGTGAGTCCTTTATTCATACCTGGTTCGGGCTGTTTAACGGAGTGGATCAGACTAATATTTTTCTCTTGATCATTGCAGCCATAACTATGATTACAGCGATTGTTTGTAAGAAAATCAATCCTAGATTGCCTTACTTACTATTGGGCATGGTTGCAGGAAGTATAGCGGCTTTATTTTTGAGTAAATTCAATACTGAGATTAAATTAGTGGGCGAGATTCCTGCAGGTTTGCCACCACTCTCACTTCCTGATTTCTCCTTTACTACCATAAAAAGCTTAGCCCCTGAAGCCTTTGCCGTAGCACTTCTAGGACTCATAGAAGCAGTATCAATCAGTCGTTCAATCTCTTCAAAGTCAGATCAAAGAGTAGACTCTAGCCAAGAGTTTATTGGACAAGGAATGTCTAACCTTGTTGGTAGTTTTTTCTCGTGTTATGCCGGCTCTGGCTCATTTACAAGATCTGGAGTCAATTATGAGGCGGGAGCGAAAACTCCGCTTTCTGCTATCTTAGCAGCTGTATTTTTAGTGCTTATCGTCTTATTGGTTGCGCCTTTAACCGCCTATCTTCCTATCGCAGCTATGGGTGGCGTAGTGTTGTTAGTGGCTTATAATTTGATTGATTTCTCACACATAAAAGAAACGATTGCTTTTGGTAGATCTGAGGCAGCAATCTTATTGATTACTTTCTTCGCTACGCTGTTTTTAGAGCTAGAGATCGCAATATACTTAGGAGTAATAACATCTTTGGTATTATTTTTGGCTAAAACGTCTACACCCAATGTTCCCGTATTATCTATTGATGAAGGGCCTAAAAACACTCATCGAAAATTCATAGATATTAAAGATAAATCACTCCCAGAATGCCCACAGTTAAAGATTATTAGAATTGATATGTCAGTGTACTTTGGATCGGTGAATCATATTTTAAAAGTCTTTGGTAGAATTGAGCTTAAAGAAAACATCAATCATATTTTGATAGAATCAAGTGGCATTAACTTTATCGATCTAGCCGGCGCAGAAATGCTGATCTCTGAGAATAAACGATTAATGAAACAAGGTGGCGGCTTATATTTTGTGGGATTGAAGCAATCCGTTTATGAAGCAGCAGTAAATTCAAACTTCTTTAAACAAATCGGCGAAGAGCATTATTTTGACTCAAAATCAGAAGCCATAAAAGTAATCTACCGTGACCTCAACAAAGATAAATGTGCTCAATGTAAGCTTAAAATCTTTGATGAATGTAATCCTTAATTCTCGGATCAATAGTATAGATAGACCCGTTTTTAGATTTCTCTCTCTGGCCAATGACTAGCATCTATCGTTTCACGATAAGCATGCCACGCGCCATATCCAAGTAACGGCATGATAACTATATAAGCGACAAAGAACGTCAGAATACCGATCGCTAAGAAGATACAGATCAGGCTTGCCCAAATCAACATGGTCCATTTGTTTCTTAAACAAGCGTTAATGCTAGTTAAAATCACCGTGATCATATCGACTTTTTTATCCGCTAACATCGGTAAACTGACAGCTGTAATAAAGAACGTCAAGGTAGCAAAAATCGCACCAAAAGCAGAGCCTAATAATAAGAAATGTAGAAATTCAGAACCCTCACCTTTGTACAACAATTCGCCATTTTTCAAGGCATCCCAGAAGAGTCCTTGTGCATATTCAGTAGTGGGAATAAAAGCAGTGGCGACCATGCCTGAACGAGACCAAAGTAATAAAATTACAACTTGAACAATAAAAAAGGCACTTGCATGCGGAATTAATTTTTTAACAAACTTAAATGAATAAGCGAAAGTCGGCTCTTTTTCCATTTCTAATCCGCGACTGACAGAATACAAAGCTATGCCTAACAAGGGAGCTATATAGGTAAAACCAGAAATCAGTACGGCAAGCAAAGCAAACTTACCCAATTTAAACGCTAAAAAAGCGACAACTAAACTGGCTAAAGTAATAATAAGTCCCCAACACATACTTACTTTTGGCGCGCTTTTTATATCCTGCCATGCTAGTTTTAGCCATCGAATAGGCGCGTCTAGCTCAAGGTCTTTACAGGGGGCAACTATCGTTCGGCCATCGCCATCAGAAAGATTAGTCTTATCTTTTTGATCGTTAGCTGTTTGCTTATCTTCACTATCTTTATCGCTGTTATCTTTAGCGATATTTATCTTAGCATCTGTTTCAGTTTTTTGATTCATTTCATTGCGTAACAAAGAGTGGATTTACTTCAATCTTGGTTACGGGTAATTTCAGCTGCACGGGTAAATGATTTCATCATTTGTTGCTTTAACTCATCACCAAACCCCACTTGGTCAATAGCTTTATCCATACACAATAACCAAGCGTCAACTTCGACCTGACCAACCTCCACATGCTCATGAATAGCTCTCATATCAGAATGACCATTGCGTTCAACGTAAAGTTTAGGGCCACCAAAAAAACCAGATAGAAATTCAAATTGAGCTCGACGAGTGT
>CALFUP010000068.1 GCA_937929875.1 uncultured Cocleimonas sp.
CATTTGCCGCTTTGAAAGCATCGAGTAACGTTGTGTTTTTACCCAATGAAGTCAATAGCTTAGCATTAGGAATGGTGATAATTGAATCCACATGTTTTGCTAATTCAGCTATGCCTTCTTCTGCCGCTGCCATACGCTTTGGGCCTTCAAACGGGAATGGCTTAGTCACAACGGCAACTGTCAAAACACCTAATTCTTTTGCCATTTCTGCAACGACTGGTGCCGCGCCTGTACCTGTTCCGCCACCCATTCCAGCTGTGATGAATAACATATCAGTACCTGATACTAACTCTTTAATTCTCTCGCGATCTTCTAAGGCGGCTTCTTTACCCACTTCTGGGTTTGCGCCTGCACCAAGACCTTTAGTTAATGCATTACCTAATTGAATAAGATTCTTTACGGGTGATCCATCAAGTGCTTGAGCATCAGTATTAGCGCAGATGAACTCTACCCCTTCAACTCCAGCATCAACCATATTCTTAACAGCGTTGCCGCCACCACCACCAACACCAATAACTTTAATATTTGCGTTACTTGCTTCTGTATCCATTAATTCAAACATAGCCCTAACTCCTTCTAGTTGTTCTACTTTCGATGTGTTAAAAAATAGAATGCTTCCTTCTAAAACATTCGTTTGTGTATATAAATCTTTATCTAAAATAAAAATACTGATTACGTTGTTTAGATATTACGTTGTGTAATTGACGTTCTATCTAGACCAATAATCGTTTAATTAATACGATTTTTACTCATATTAATTAGCTCACTCTTACAAATTATTACCAAACCAAGACTTCATTTTGTCCCAGATATTTTCTTCCGAAACGTGTGAAAATCCTTGTCCACCTGCTATTTCATTTTGCGCTGCACCGTATAACAATAATCCAACACCTGTTGCATGAATGGGGTCTTCAACTTCGTTCTTTAAACCGCCTACATTAATTGGCATTCCGATACGCACCGGCATATGGAAAATTTCTTCAGCGAGTTCCACTGCTCCACGAATTTTCGATGAACCACCTGTAAGCACGATCCCTGCACCAATTCGTTCTTCAAAACCACTACGACGAAGTTCAGATTGGATTAACGTAAATAACTCTTCAAAACGTGGCTCAATAACCGATGCCAACGTTTGTGTTGATAAGCCACGCGATTCACGATCACCGATACCAGGGACTTCTATGATCTGGTCTTCAGTGACTAATTTACGCAGCGCATGCCCATGTTCGATCTTTAACTTTTCAGCAAACTGAGAGGTCGTACGAACCGCTACCGCGATGTCATTTGTTACTTGATCACCAGCAATGGGAATGTTTGCCGTGTGTTGGATTGCACCATCTAAGAAAATAGCGATATCACTAGTTCCACCACCAATGTCAACCATGCAAACGCCAAGTTCTTTCTCGTCGTTTTCTAATACAGCGTAACTTGATGCAACTTGCTCAAGAATCACATCATCAACATCTAAACCACAACGATCAACACATTTAATAATATTTTGAGCGGCACTTTGTGCACCTGTTATTAAATGTACTCGTGCTTCTAAACGTACGCCTGACATGCCTACTGGCTCGCGAATACCTTCTTGTTGATCGATCACATAGTCTTGCGGTAAAACATGCAAGATACGTTGATCTGCAGGAATGGCTACTGCTCTCGCTGCATCCATCACTCGCTCAAGATCGCCTTCAGTAACCTCTTTATCTTTAATAGCAACAATGCCATGAGAGTTAAGACTTTGTATGTGGCTTCCAGCAATTCCAGCGTAAGCTGAATTTATATTCACGCCTGCCATTAACTCTGCTTCTTCAACAGCACGTTGAATTGCTTCGATTGTTGAATCAATATTGACGACGACACCTTTCTTCATACCTTTTGAAGGATGTTTACCAATCCCTACTATTTGCACACCACCGTCTTCGTTGATTTGCCCGATCAGTGCAACTATTTTTGATGTACCGATATCTAATGCGACGACCATATTGCCTTCATTACTCACTGTCATTGTTATCTCTTTATGTGGTTTACCCATAACAACTTCCCTCTATCCTTGACTTAATTTGTTACAACGAACCTTATAGCTTTAAAATGATGTATCAGAAACTATTTCATCAATAAGCCAAGAAGCTCTCTATACTTATTACCCTTTAAAAACACTATCTGCCGATAGACCCTTTTTCCATTTAACTGCAAATCCATTAGTGTAACGAAGATCTACAACACTAATTTTATCTAATACTTCATTCAGACTCTCTTCGTAAGCAACCATAAAGCGCTTCAAACGTTTCGCTTGATGCTCACGACCGATTTTCAAAGTCATACCATTTTCTAACTTAATGCGCCAAGATCCACGCGCATCCTCTTTAAACTCCACTAACTTAATAGGAAAGCCTTTCATCATCTTTCTAATTTGTAAAAAGCCAGTAGCCATGTTTCTGCCCATACTCCGACCCATTTTCTTATCTGAAGCGTTTGGGCTATAAAGCAAAGGTAATTCACCTTTTCGCTTATCCATCGAAGCTTTAATAATCTCACCATTTTCTGCCAACATTTGAGTTTTACCCCAATGAGCGACTGGTTTTTGCTCGTATATTTTAACGATCAATTTATCAGGCCAAACATGCGTCAATGCCGCGGAATGGACCCATGGATTATCTTCAATTTCTTTTTCTAAATTTTTAACATCTAGTAAAAACAAGTTCGTTTTTGTATAAAACTCTATCAATGGCTGTAACTGCTTTTTATCTAAAATGGTAAAATCACCCGTTACTTCCACTGACTTAATCGTGAGATTTTCAGGGTTTTGAATCCATTTATATCCACCCAAAACAATGACTAATGGCATTGCTAATAACACTATCCAAAGCAAAGGTTTAACTGACAGTGAAAAGCGTTTATTAAATGCTTCTTTCTTTGTCACCTTAGGAGTGCACTGTGGACGTCTGGCTTTTTTCTGTTGTCTCATTTACCTAGTCCTGCAGTTTTCAATATTTCGACAGTCAATTCTGAAAAGCTCAAACCATGTTGCTTTGCTGCCATAGGTACTAAAGAATGATCAGTCATACCAGGAGTTGTATTGACTTCAATCAGCCAAAACTTCTCATTGCTATCTTGCATTAGATCAACACGTCCCCAGCCTTTACCGCCCAGCATTTCAAAAGCACGTTTTGAAATCGCTTTAATCTCATCTTCTTGGTTTTCACTTAAGTCACAAGGACAGTGATATTCCGTTTCATTTGACTCATATTTAGCATCAAAATCATAAAAATCCGTATTCGCCACAATCTGGATTGCTGGCAATACAGCATCACCCAATATGGCGACAGTAAATTCCTTACCTGTTACCCATTGCTCTGCAAATACTACGTCGTCAAATTCAGCTGCTTTTTCATAAGCAGCTTTCAACTGATCAGCTTGATTGACCTTAGTCATACCGATACTTGAACCTTCTTGCGCAGGTTTAACCATTAACGGCAAACCTAACTTTTCAACTACCGCACCAAAA
>CALFUP010000069.1 GCA_937929875.1 uncultured Cocleimonas sp.
TAAGAAGTGTAACAACGAAGCTGTGCTCCATGCCAATAAATGATGCCCTAGAGGCTTACCCTGCGGGGCTTAGCCAAAAAGCCAGACTCTTCGTTGCAGTCATTTGAAAGGTATGAGCATTCCTGCATAACTACGTCTCGATTCTGACTTTTTGGCGTTGCCAGAATTCACATAGGTCATTTAGAGATTCCTTAACTTATCATTATATCTCACAGTTTTTTTATTAATAAGTTTTCATTGCGTTGAATTTCAAATGTTTCGTTCGTCGGGAATGGCTTATAACATAAGGGATTTATGATAATATCTGAGAATAATTAAAATAATGTTTAAGATTAAGTGGAAATTATAATGAAGAAAATATTAGTTGTTAGCATCGCATTATTAATAGCAAGTAGTGCTCAAGCAGGTTTATACCGTTGGGTTGATGATAGTGGAAAAGTCCATTTTTCAGATAAAGTACCAGCCGCAGCCTCAAAGAAATCACATACAAAATTAAGTAAGTCTGGGGATATGACGAGGAAAGTTGACCCAGCTGCTAAGCAAAAAAAGCTCAATCTAAAATTGGCAAGGGAAAAAGAACAGGAAGAATTGGCAGAGTTAAGAAGAATTAAATCAGAAGCTGAAGCTGAAAAGCGAGAAAGAGACAATAATTTACTGTCTACTTATGAAAATGAAGGTGAGTTAGTTAGATATTTTGCTAGTAAGATTAAGATGGTTGAAGGTAATAGTAAAATACTTGAAGCACAAAATGGTGTTCTTAATAGAAAAGTAATTAGATTGGAAGAAAAAGCAAGCATCACTAAAGATGATCCGACTCTAAAAAATCTTGCGAAGAAGATCGTTAATATTAATAAGACTATCGGTCAATATAAGCAAGCACTACAAGAAAATGATAAGCAGCTTTTACAATTGACTAAAAACTATCAAACTAACTTGGCAAGATATAAAGAATTAACTAAATAAACAGTCATAAAAACTGATTTTTTGATAATTGAAAGAAAAATAATAATGAATTCAATAATAAAACAATTAGCAGTAACGGCATTAGCTTGTCTATACCTGCCAGCAGATGCAGCTTATTACCGCTGGACTGATGAAAATGGGAAAACTCATTACTCGTATAGTGTGCCAGCAGATAAATCAAAGCTTGGTCATGTACTATTAGACAAACAGGGATTAGAAAAAAAACGTGTTATTTCTGAGAAAAGAAAACGCCAGCTTGAAGAAATAGCTGAAATACGAAAGCAAGAAAAACAGCAGGCCGAAATTGATAACAAAAAGAAAAAATTCCAAGATGCTGAAGATAATCTACTCCTGTCTGTTTTTAGTAGCGAAGATGAATTGGTTAAGGCTTACAATACTAAGTTACAACTAGCTCAAGTTACTATAGACCTATTAAAAGGTAGACATAAAAAGCAGTCTGAAAAGCTTGAAGTCCTTGAGCAGAAATATGAACGTATGGTTGATATCCAGCATAAGCAATTAATGGAAAAGCAGATAGATACCGTACTGGATAATCTAAAAATTTATCAACATGCAATTACTGAAAACCTCATAGAGAAAGATAAAGTTACTGGCGAGTACGAAGCTACTCTTGAGCGGTTCAAAGATCTTTTGGTTAGAAGTAATAAATCTACAAATAAAAACTAAACAAATCAAATAATTGATTTGTTTAGTTTTTCCTATCTAATAGGTTGATATTAAAAGCAAATTCATCTTTTTCATTAATTGTGTTTGGCTAATATTGTCTGTTGTACTTGCTTTTCTAATCTAGCCCCAAAAATAGTAACGATGTTAGCAGCCAACTCGCTCGCTAAATTACCAGCCTGCTCATCACTCATTCCATTTGTTAGACCATACATAAATGCTCCTGCAAACATGTCACCAGCACCATTCGTGTCAACTGCTTCTACTTTGATTGGATCAATATTAGTAATATTTTGTTGCGTGATTATCTTTGCTCCTTTATTTCCTAAGGTAATAACCAGTTTCTTGGTGATTTTTAAAAGATCTGTAATTGCTTCATCTAAGTTGCTTTTACCAGAATAAGTTAAAGCTTCTTCTTCATTGCTGAATAACACATCCACACCATCACCAATAATTTCAGCTACTCCATCTTTAAAGTATGTCACCATTGCTGGATCAGAAAAGGTGAAAGCAGTCTTTACATTATTTTCTTTTGCTACTTTTCGTGCATGAATGGCTGCATTACGTGAGACATCTGAGGTCACTAAATAACCTTCGATATAGATATATTCAGATTGAATTAACTCTTCAAGGTGTAAATCAGATTCTGAAAAATCAGAAGTAATACCAAGGAATGTATTCATGGTACGCTCTGCATCTTCTGTTACCATGACAATGCACTTGCCTGTCACTCCATCTTCTTTGACTTGATCTAGTTTTGTTTCGACACCAGCGAGAGCCAGGTCTTTCATATAGAAGTCACCTGTTTCATCATCAGCAACTTTACAGGCATAAAAAGTTTTACCTCCTAACTGGCTTATTGCTACTAAAGTATTAGCTGCAGAGCCTCCACCTGCACGTTTTTTTAACCCAAAATTTTTGTCTAGATTAGAAACGAGGTTTTTTTGTTGAGTTTCATCAATAAGAGTCATCAGACCTTTTTCGATATTGTTATCTGCTAAAAAAGATTCGCTAACTTCAAATTCTGCATCTACCAATGCATTGCCTATACCGTATACCTGATATTTCATTACGTTACATTCTCATTTGGGAATAAAAAAATGGGCTTAATTTAACAGGTTTTTTAAAAAACAACACCTTGATTTGCGATACAATAGCCACATAATTATTTAGATAAATCGGAGTAACAAAGTAAGCATATGAACTATCAGCATATTAAAATCCCAGATTCAGGCAGTAAGATTACTCTCAATTCAGACTTCTCTTTAAGTGTGCCTGATCAGCCTATCATTCCGTTTATTGAAGGTGATGGTATTGGTATTGATATTACCCCTGTAATGCATAAAGTTATCGATGCGGCTGTTGCAAAAGCCTACGACAACACTAAGCAAATTCATTGGATGGAAATTTATGCAGGAGAAAAATCTACAAAAGTCTATGGCTCTGATGTATGGATGCCTGAAGAGACAATGGATGCTTTAAAAGAATATGTTGTTTCTATCAAAGGTCCGTTAACGACTCCAGTAGGTGGAGGTATTCGTTCCTTAAATGTAACTATGCGCCAAGAACTAGACTTATATACGTGTTTACGTCCTATTCGTTACTATGAAGGCACACCTAGCCCTGTACGTGAGCCAGAAAAAACTAATATGGTCATTTTCAGAGAAAATTCTGAAGATATCTATGCAGGAATTGAATGGGAAGCAGGAACACCTGAAGTTAAGAAAGTCATAGATTTCTTACAAAATGAGATGGGCGTTACTAAAATTCGTTTTCCTGAGACTTCTGGTATTGGCGTTAAACCAGTATCAAAAGAAGGTACAGTGCGTTTAGTTCGTAAAGCCCTACAGTATGCCATTGATAATGATAAGCCTAGTGTAACCTTAGTACACAAAGGGAATATTATGAAGTTCACCGAAGGTGGCTTTAAGCAATGGGGTTATGATCTCGCAAAAAATGAATTTGGTGCAACTGAATTAAATGGCGGGCCATGGTTAAGCTGTAAAAATCCTAAATCAGGAAACGATATTATTATAAAAGATGTCATCGCTGATGCATTTTTACAAAATATTCTGTTACGACCTGAAGATTACGATGTTGTAGCAACCTTAAATTTGAACGGTGACTATATTTCTGATGCACTAGCGGCTCAAGTGGGTGGTATCGGAATAGCACCAGGGGCAAATTTATCAGACAGAATTGCATTATTCGAAGCTACTCATGGAACTGCGCCACCAATTGCTGGTCTGAATAAAGCGAATCCTGGTTCTATAATTTTATCTGCTGAAATGATGCTGCGACATCTAGGTTGGAAAGATGCAGCTGATTTAGTTGTGAAGGCACTATCGGGTGCTATAGCTTCAAAGAAAGTAACCTTCGACTTTTCATCCCAAATGGATGATGCAACTGAAATAAGTTGTTCTGAATTTGGTGATCAAATGATCACTCATATGTAAATGTGAATGTTTAACAAAATGTTATATAAAATGAATACAGTTAAAAGCAGTTTGATTCAAGACCCTGATAAGTCATTGAAGTTTGTTAATCAATCCGAAGATGGCTCTGATTTCGATTCAGACCAAGATTCTGGTCTGATGGTACAAGAAACCCGTCCAGATGTAGCAGAACCTAAACGCTATATGGTTATACTAATCAATGACGATTTTACTCCTATGGAGTTTGTGGTGTTGATATTAAGAGAGTTTTTCAATCTTGATGAAGAAGCTGCAACTAGAATTATGTTAAATGTACATACGAAAGGTAAGGGCGTTTGCGGCATATATTCTAAGGATATTGCTGAAACTAAAGTCGTCATGGTTAATGAGTTTGCAAAAGAGAATGAGCATCCATTATTGTGTACGATGGAACAAGCATAATTATCATTGAACCCTCATTTAACTTGGTTTAATTGATAAATTAGTTAGGGCAATTCCTAATAAAAAAATCATTGGAGAAGTATATGTTAAGTACTGAAGTCGAATATTCAATAAACAAACTATTTAGAGATGCTAGAGATAAGCGTCATGAGTTTGTGACTGTGGAACATCTATTACACTCCATGACAACTAATCCATCAGCGGCTAAAGCTTTACGTGCCTGCGGTATAGATATTTCAGTTTTACAGACTGAATTGGAAAGCTATATCGAAGAAAGTACTCCTTTATTGGTTGAAGAAGATAAGCGAGAAACTCAGCCAACTTTAGGTTTTCAGCGTGTTATTCAGCGTGCTGTCTATCATGTACAGGCTACTGGCAAAGGCGAAGTTTCTGGTGAAAATATTTTAGTTGCTATATTTGGTGAGCCAGAGTCCCATGCTGTTTATTATCTAGGGAAACAAGATATGTCGCGCTTGGACTTAGTTAATTATGTCTCGCATGATATTCATAAGGATGAGTCTATCCTTTCTGATTTTAGCCTTGAAGATTCAAATTTAAATGATGAACAAGCTGATGTAAATATAGATCCAGAGCAAGAGGGTGAACCTCAAGAAACACCTTTGGAAAAGTTTGCCACTAATTTAAATAAACAAGCACTTGATGGAAAAATTGATCCTTTAATTGGGCGAGACTTAGAGATTGAGCGTACGGTACAGGTACTTTGTCGACGAAGAAAAAATAATCCTTTATTGGTAGGCGAATCTGGCGTGGGTAAAACTGCAATTGCTGAAGGTTTAGCAAAGCGAATTATTGATAAAGAGGTGCCAGAAGTACTGCATGATGCAACCATATACTCTTTGGATTTGGGAGCATTAGTCGCAGGTACTAAATATCGAGGTGACTTTGAGAAGCGCTTAAAAGGCGTGCTAAATCAAATTAAAGCTGAAGAGAATGCTGTTCTATTTATTGATGAAATTCATATCATGATTGGTGCAGGTGCTACTTCTGGTGGGACTATGGATGCTTCTAATTTATTAAAGCCCATGTTGGCTACAGGTGAATTAAAATGTATTGGGTCAACTACTTTTCAGGAATATCACAGTATCTTTGAGAAAGAACGTGCATTAGCCAGACGTTTCCAAAAAATTGATGTGAAAGAACCAACAATTTCCGAAACCGTAAAAATATTAAAAGGCTTGAAGTCTCGTTTTGAGGAGTTCCATAATGTTACCTATACTATGTCTGCACTTGAGTCTGCAGTAAAACTATCTGAAAGATACATAACTGATCGTTTCTTGCCTGATAAAGCGATTGATGTGATTGATGAAGCGGGTGCAAATAGACAATTACAACCTAAGAGTACTCGTAAGAAGAAGATAACTGTTAGCGATGTAGAAGCGATAGTGGCAAAGATTGCCCGAGTGCCACCAAAAACTGTTTCAAGTTCAGATATGGAAGTTCTTAGAAACCTAGATCTTAATTTGAAGCGCGTTGTATTTGGTCAAGATATGGCGATTGATCAGCTAGTGACAGCAGTTAAAATGTCTCGATCAGGATTACGAGATGATTCAAAACCTATCGGTTCGTTCGTTTTCGCAGGTCCTACAGGAGTCGGTAAAACTGAAGTAACAACGCAGCTAGCAGAAAATTTAGGTATTGAGTTACTACGCTTTGATATGTCTGAATATATGGAAAGGCACACAGTATCTCGTTTGATAGGAGCGCCTCCTGGTTACGTTGGCTTTGATGATGGTGGCTTGTTAACTGACGCTGTTAATAAAAACCCACATGCTGTATTACTCCTTGATGAAATTGAAAAAGCTCATCCAGATGTTTTTAATCTATTATTGCAAGTAATGGATAATGGTAGTTTGACGGATAGTACGGGTCGTAAAGTTGATTTCAGAAATGTTATTTTAGTGATGACAAGTAATGCAGGTGCTGAAAATATTAGCAGGAGTTCAATGGGGTTCACTAAACAAGATCATTCTTTAGATACTATGAAAGCAATTGAAAATGTGTTTTCACCTGAGTTCCGTAATCGATTAGATGGAGTGATTCAGTTTAAATCCCTAGATGATAAGGTTATTATTTCAATAGTAGATAAGTTCCTAATAAGACTTGAAGCACAGTTACAAGAGAAGAAAGTCACTCTCATTGTTGATGATAAGGCTAAACGATGGCTGGCGAAAGAAGGACATGATCCTGCAATGGGAGCAAGACCGATGGAACGCTTAATTCAGCAAAAGATTAAACGTGAGTTAGCTGATGAAATTCTCTTTGGCAAACTTAGTAAGAACGGTGGTACTGTAAGAATTACTGAACAGAAAGATCAATTAGTATTAACATTTAAAGAAGTTAAAACTGTTCCTGCCTGATTTATAAAAAGTCAATTTTAACTAAAAGTCCATCTCGATATCACTAATTGAGATGGGCTTTTTTTATACTTATGTGCATTGGTTTTACACGGAATGGATTTTGTTTT
>CALFUP010000070.1 GCA_937929875.1 uncultured Cocleimonas sp.
CCTCGACCTGTTGCCCCCATAAAACCGACGGCGTGACAATCATCGTGGTGTACCATCGCATCGTATTTATCTGCGAGGTCACAGATTTTATCGAGTTGTGCGATAGTGCCATCCATAGAAAAAACACCATCGGTGGTGATTAAAATACGTCTAGCACCAGAGGCTTTAGCTTCTTTTAGTTTATCTTCGAGATCGCTCATATCGTTATTTTTATACCGATAGCGATCTGCTTTACAGAGCCTTACTCCATCAATGATCGATGCATGGTTGAGTTCATCTGAAATTACCGCGTCTTCTTTAGTCAGAATGGTCTCAAATAAACCCGCATTTGCATCAAAGCAAGCCGCATATAAAATGGTATCTTCCGTTTCTAAAAATTCCGATACTTTAGCTTCCAAGGTTTTATGAACAGATTGAGTACCGCAAATAAAACGCACTGAAGATAAACCAAAACCCCATTGATCATAGCTTTGCTTAGCGGCTTCGATAACTTTGGGATGATTGGCTAAACCTAGATAGTTATTAGCGCACATATTGATGACTTCACTGCCATCAGCTAAGGCTATATCACTTTTTTGATCTGTAGTGATGACGCGTTCTGTTTTCCATAAACCAGAATCTTTAATCTCGGCGAGTTCGGCTGCCATTACAGCTTTTGTGGTGGCAAAACTCATGATTGAAGTTCCTTATCGCTGTCCCGCCAATCAAGAATAACCTTACCTGACTCACCTGAAAGCATCGCATCGAAACCTTTTTGAAATTCAGTGTAGTGATAGCGATGGGTGATAATTTGGTCTAAGGGTAAATCCGTTTGCACCATCATCAAACCTTTGTACCAAGTCTCAAAAATTTCACGACCGTATATCCCTTTGATGGTGAGCCCTTTAAACACCACCAAATCCCAATCGATGCCTGCTCCTGAAGGCATGATTGCTAACATGGCAATGCGGCCACCATTGATCATTCTGGTTAGCATGCTACTAAATGCCTGTGGTGAGCCCGACATTTCTAAACCGACATCGAAGCCCTCAAAAATTCCGTGAGAACGCATAAGCTCTTTAGTAATCACTTGATCAGCAACATTGATTGGAATGACACGCGGGACAATTTTCTTCACCAGGTCCAAACGGTATTGATTCAAATCTGTAATTACGATGTTTCGGGCACCGCAATGAGCAGCAACCATCGCCGCCATAATACCTATTGGACCAGCCCCTGTGATCAGCACATCTTCACCCACCATATTAAACGAGAGCGCGGTGTGAACTGCATTGCCGTAAGGATCAAAACACGCTAGAAGATCTGTGGAAATTTCTCTGCTAGGTTTGAAAACATTTTTCGCGGGAATAGCAATAAACTCTGCAAAAGCACCATCACGATTGACACCCACACCAATCGTATTTGGACATAAATGGCGTTTACCCGCTAAACAATTTCTACAACGTTCACAAACGATATGACCTTCACCAGAGACAATATCGCCAATCTCTAAATCATCAACGTTTGAGCCCATTTCAACAATTTCACCCGCAAATTCATGGCCCGTCGTCATTGGATAAGGTATGGTTTTCTGCGCCCACTCATCCCAATTATAAATATGAATATCGGTGCCACAGATAGCTGTTTTATGTACTTTAATTAATACATCATTGTTATCAATCGTAGGGATAGGAACATCCTCCATCCATAAACCTACTTTTGCTTCTTTTTTAACTAATGCTTTCATCGTTTCCATTTTATGTATTCTCTATTGAATATTACTAAACAACTTATAAAGGGACTTCTGATCGAGTATCTTAAATATTTTGCAGAACTATCTGAAATCTAAGATTGAAAAATAACACTTCTGATTCTTATTGGTAGGCAATAATAATTACTATTAAATAAGGCTTACTTATATTTTTAAAGTGTTGGTCAATACGACAGTTTTTCAGGACAAATCTGTAGATATAAAACCAAGATATAAATTAGAGTGTATTCGTGGTTTTAAGTTTTTCGAAGACTTAGCTTTAAAGAAAACCTTCAAAAAGTGGGGGGGTGTCATTTCAAGGATATTGAAATACGGTAATTTCAAGAGCGTAATCCAATGAATAATCTCACATGATCCATCTTTTACAGTCTAATACTATTCACTAAATGCATTATTTCTAGCGTTTTAGCATCATCCTCGCCAAAGGTTAATTTGCTAGCCGTTAAGGCTTTTTCATAATAGTTTTTTGCGATGGCGTATTCTTTTTTGATATTGTGTATTTTTGCTAGTTTTTTGAATGTTGTAATTGTCGCTTCATTATTTAATCTAATATAGTTCAGTCGAGATTGATGCATTCCAGTAATCATGCCCTCATCTTCGTCTTTCTCAGTATCACCTAATCTATGGGACAAGGATTTCTCATAATATAATTGGGCTTGATCGTACTCTCTATTTTCTTCTGCAATTTCACCCAATTTCTCATAGGTATTAGCAAAGCTATAGCGATCCACTTTCTTCAGCTTTTCTTTGATATTTAAAGACATTACATAGTAATTTTTCTCGTCACTTTTATTTCCGAGTAAAGAATATAAATTTGCCATCTCTTCATACATGGCGGCAGTTTCAAGACTACTTTCATTGCCTTGCTCAATTTTTTTTTCTAGTAATTGTTGGTAAATAGCTAAGGCTTTACCGTGTTCTCCATCATCCATGGCGACTTTGATTGAGAGCTCTGCTTTACTTTTTGTGAAATTCTCAAAATACTCTGGATAAAAGTGATTAATTATCAGTGCATAAATAATTAGGGAGATGACGCTATAGAATATTATATTCGATTGACGGTTTGTCATTAATGCCTTTGTTTTATATATGATTTTATGTGAGGTTATATGCGTGGTTATATCGTACTTTTAATGAATTAATATTGGGAATTTTTAACTAAATATCATTTACTTACAAAATTATTTCACGCTGTAAATCGATTAGTGTCACAGATAAAAAGTCAGCTAGTTTTTCTGCATCATTTTTTAGCTGACTAATATCATTATGATTTAAAACATTAACTCGTCGTCCATTCTTGGTAAGAATATTAAGTTCATAACAAGGATAACTAAGACCATTTTTACTCGTAATCATTTTATTGATTATTTGAAGCGAAACAATATTTTCCATTTTTACTGCACGATCGATATTGTTCTTAAATGTGCCCCTGCTTTTATTAAAAGTCACTTGCTTAACAAAGGGCATTACTAAGGCAAATCCAAATGTTGCTATGGCAATTCCAATTGCACCTAAGAAGATTGTAAAATCAATTTGGCTCTTAGTGACATAGACAATGACCGCAAGCATTACTAAAAACAAACCCACAATAATATACACCACACAAAACAACAATGAGCTAATGGTAGGTTTTAGATCGGCGACATTATCATCAAAAACGATCCGGTGAGATCTAAACTTAGGTCCCTTTTGTAATAACGCTTTATTCAGATCTATTGGAGTATCTTTTTCCTTCATAAATTAATGCCTCTTTAATTATCCATAAAAAAAAGCCCACCGAAGTGGACCTTTTATTCTACATAAATCGATGCTTATCCATATTTACGACTAGCCTATGGATAAAATTAAATAACTATCGATTATTTGTATTTCTTGATTTCACCTGATTTAACTCTTGCTACAAAT
>CALFUP010000071.1 GCA_937929875.1 uncultured Cocleimonas sp.
TTCTGTAAACCAGGGAACATATTCTGTTCTTTTAAAAAGGGATGAACTTTCATCGCTTCAATAATGTTCTGTCGGGCTAAAGCGGGCTTTAATTGACGCCATCGAATCACCGCTCGCCCTGCTAAAGAGCCAAAATGACGGGGTTCTAGTTCTAAGGTTTTTGCAATATCAATCAATGATTTTTCATACTTTTCTTGATAAAAGTATAGAGTCGCCCGTTGATTCCAAGCCTCAGAAAAATCAGGTTTAAGTGAAATGATTTCATTCAGAATATTAATTGATCCTTCAAAGTCATATACACGACGTTTACGCAGCGCCTGCTGTAGTAATTCATCAATTTTCTCATCACCTGATTCCATCCATGTTGACCAGATTTTCTTTTCTATCGTTCTGGCTTCCGTTTCATTTTCTGAATGTTTTAATTCATAGAAAAGTGTATCAAGCCGGCTATTACTAGCAAAAACAGAGGAGTGAGCAAAAATGCTCAATAGGAAAATGTAAAAAAAAGATCGAAAAAGATTAATGTTTGATGACTGTGAAAGCATAAGAATAATCTCCGTATGTTTAAAATGAATCTATAAAAAGCATAGACCATAACTAGAGATATACAAATTGTGGGGAAAGCATCCTGCTTTAGACTTATCGAATGAAGCTAGCTTTTGTAATGAATGCTATTGAGTTAAAAGCAGTATGTAACTATCTTCAAAAAGTAGGGGGTGTACTCGACGTGCTCAATAGAGCTTTCATTTATACTTATTCTTTGATGGGTAAATACACATCATACCGTGTTGATTTACCACTGATGACAAATGCAGGTTGGACTGCCTCGCTAAGTTGTTCTGCAAGTCGCGGGCGTTTTACGACGATGCGTTTATTTGCTTTATTGAGAGCGAGTAAAAACACGCTTTCGCTGTCTTCATCAGCTCCTACAATGTCATGAAAAAACTGCATTTCTTTTTTTACTTGGGCCTTCTTATTTCGCGATGGGAACATTGGGTCTAGATAAATTACATCTGGCAATGAATGTTCATTTAGTTGATTAAGGTAATCAGTAGAATTTTGCTTGCTTAGTGTTAAGCGCTCAAGGATTGCTTGAAGTTCAGCGTCAACTTTGAGTTTTGCTCTATCTAAAGCATCATTAAGTAGCGCATGCACAATAGGATTGCGCTCAATCATGTCTACCGTCGCGCCCAATGAAGCAAGTACAAACGCATCGCCACCCATACCTGCGGTTAGGTCTAATACAATAGGTTCTGACATTTTATGTAAACCAACAGCTTTAGCAATATCTTGGCCTTTGCCGCCGCCATGCAAACGTCGGTGTTGTGCTTTTCCTTCTGCAAAATCAACTGAGATAGCAAGATTGTTCTTCGCCGGTTTTTTTATACGGCTTTCTATTTTTCTTAGTTCTAGTTTGTCCGTGGTGATATGTAATAGAAAATCTGCGTTGAGTTTTGGTGAGGCTAAAGGTAATGCTGTTTGGCGTGCAAGCTTATCTAATTGGCTTTTGGGAATACCACGATCTGCGCTTATTGCTACAACAGGCTTTATTGACATAGATTTCTGTTCATCTATTAGTAATGTGGCGGAGGAGCTTCGTCTTCGATATGAGCCGTCACTTGCTCTTCTTTATTGATGGAAGCGATTTGCGTTTTGAGCAATTCGAGCTGTTGCTCTAACGCTGAAATTTGAAGTTGCTGTCGACGAACTTCACGATTAAGAATCTCAATCGTGTTCTCTTGTTCCATCGACAGAACTTCTAAATTTTCTAATCTTGTTTCCATCGCAATTTTGAAAACCTTCAAAAAGTAGGGGGGTGTGCTTTAAAACTAAATAGTGGACTTAGGCATTTCACAAAGCTCTAAGGTGCCACCGTTCATAATGACAGGATGTTTTTCAAGTAATGTCAATAGGATATTTTTATCTATTGCTTCAAAACGCATAAAACCACCCATACTATCCGTTATTTTTCTAACAGGCTTATCACCTAATTGAATTTGATTGGATATTTCACTACCGCCAAGAAATAAACCACTTTCTTTAGCAGCAATGAAAAACTCATCCCATTGCTTAATGTTAGGCGTAGAATCTGTGTTTTTATGGTTAAATAAAATATATTCCATATTTATTTTAAAATTTTAATCCGTTTTTATAGTTCGACCTTTCTGCGATGCGATACGTAAACGCAATGCATTCAATTTAATAAAACCTTCTGCATCTTTTTGATCGTAAGAACCTTGATCGTCTTCAAACGTTGCTACATCTTCGTCGAATAAAGTGTCATCTGACTTTCTGCCAACACAAGATACACTGCCTTTGTAGAGCTTTAATCTAACCGTGCCGTTGACGAATTCTTGTGACTCATCAATCATGCTTTGCATCATTTTACGTTCAGGACTCCACCAGAAGCCGTTGTAAATCATTTCAGCATATTTTGGCATGAGCGCATCTTTTAGATGGGCAACTTCACGATCAAGTGTGATCGATTCAATGGCACGATGACCTTTTAGCATGATAGTTCCACCTGGTGTTTCGTAACAACCACGAGATTTCATGCCAACAAAACGGTTTTCAACGATGTCTAAACGACCCACGCCATTATCGCCACCTAATTTGTTTAGTGTTGCAAGCATCACAGCAGGGCTAAGTTCTTCACCATTAAGTGCTACAGGATCTCCTTTTACGTATTCAAGTTCGATATAGGTAGGCTCATCAGGTGCTTGCTCTGGTGAAACTGACCAACGCCACATGTCATCTTCAGCTTCAGTCCAAGGGTCTTCTAAAATATCGCCTTCGTATGAGATATGCAGTAGGTTCGCATCCATTGAGTAAGGTGATTTTTTTCCTTGTTTTTGATAATCAATTTCGATGCCGTGTTCTTCAGCATATTTCATCAGAGATTCGCGTGAATTCAAATCCCACTCACGCCAAGGTGCGATAATCGCAACACCGGGTTTAAGCGCATAAGCACCCAGTTCGAAACGAATTTGATCATTTCCTTTACCGGTAGCTCCGTGAGAAATGGCATCTGCGCCAGTCTCATTGGCAATTTCAATCAATCGCTTAGAAATTAACGGACGAGCAATTGAGGTACCCAGTAAGTATTCACCTTCATAAATAGTATTCGCGCGGAACATAGGGAATACAAAGTCGCGAACAAACTCTTCTTTTAAATCTTCAATGTAGATCTCTTTTACACCTGCTGCTATCGCTTTAGCGCGTGCAGGTTCTACTTCTTCGCCCTGACCAATGTCAGCGGTAAAAGTAACAACTTCACAGTCGTAATTTTCTTTTAACCATTCGATGATAATTGAAGTATCTAGACCGCCAGAGTAGGCGAGAACGACTTTGTTGATTTTTTGATTAGTTTTTTGTGCGTTTGACATGAGGATTCCACTAAAAGATCAATGAGAGAAGCGATTATACATTTCTGCCTTATAGAAGAAACACCTAATTGAAGTAGCCGATATGAGTAAATAATCACAGAATGTAATCCAAGCAATTCTGACCAAGCTAGGTGAAATACAATAAGACTACAATTACTTCATAGAGCTACTCTTAACTTTGTCGTAGAATACCCGCCATGGAAATCATCGAAAATGCATCATTAAAATCGTTAAACACATTCGGGGTAAATGCTACTGCAAAATACTTAAGTCATATTAGAAATCTGCAAGATATCGAAGCGTTATTTGAATGGAAATCAAATAACGACTTACCCAATCTAATTTTAGGTGGTGGCAGTAATCTACTGTTTAAACAAAATTATGAAGGGCTTGTCGCCAAAGTCGATTTACTCGGTAAAGATATAGCTAATGAGGACGAAGAGGCAGTGTACGTTAGTGCCGCAGGCGGTGAAAATTGGCATGACTTTGTTATGTGGACGATTCAACAAGGTTTTGCTGGATTAGAAAACCTCTCACTGATTCCCGGTTGTGTTGGGGCCGCTCCCATCCAAAATATCGGTGCTTATGGTGTGGAGCTTTCTAACACCTTTCATACATTACAGACTGTAAACCTAGAAAACGGTGATGTTCAAGAATTCAGTAAAGAACACTGTCAGTTCGGATACCGTGAGAGTTTTTTCAAATCACAAACCTTAGATAAATTATTAATCACCTCAGTGACTTTTCGTTTGCCGAAAAAACCAGAATGGCATGTTAATTATGCGGGTTTAAGAGAGGCCTTAGCGGGCGAAATTCTTTCAGCTGAGGTAATCAGTAAAGCGGTTATTTCAGAGCGATCAAGCAAATTGCCTGATCCAACAATACTCGGTAATGCGGGTAGCTTTTTTAAAAATCCCGTTTTACCTGTAGTTGAATGGGAAGTGTTAAAAGCAAACCATGAAAACCTTCCAGGATTTCCGCAAGCGCACAGCGAAGAAGTAAAAACATCCGCAGGTTGGCTTATCGATCAAGCGGGTTGGAAAGGTTATAGAGCAGGGGATGCTGGGGTTTCTGATAAGCATGCCTTGGTGATAGTCAACCATGCAAATGCAACAGGCGCTGAGCTTTGGCAAATTGCTGAAGAAATTATGAAATCAGTTGAAGATAAGTTCGGAATTCGATTAGAGCCTGAGCCTAGAGTGATTAGCTAAACATAAGTCTTATATCAAACTTCAATTAAAAGTACACCCCCCTACTTTTTAACAGTGTTCTGAATACTTTCAAAAAGTAGGGGGGTGTACTTTGTATTCAAGAGTCCAATTTTATGGAAAAAGTCACAATTCTGGTAGATGTACAGAACGTTTATTACACCTGCAGATCAGCCTATCAACGTAATTTTGATTACAACAAGTTCTGGAAACAAGCGACTCAAGATAGAACAGTGGTTAAAGCCATCGCTTATGCCATAGATAGCGGTGATGAAAAGCAAAAACAGTTTCAGAATATACTCAGAGCGATTGGCTTCGATGTGAAACTAAAACCCTATATTCAGCGTAGCGATGGCTCAGCAAAAGGCGATTGGGATGTCGGTATTACTTTGGATGGAATTGAATATGCAGAACAAAGCGATACAGTTGTTTTAGTCTCAGGTGATGGTGATTTTGGCTTATTGGCACAGAAAATGATTACTAAATACAACTGCAAGGTTGAGGTATACGGTGTACCCAAACTAACCGCTGTGTCCTTGATTCACGCTGCGAGTCAGTTTCATCCGATTGAATCTGAATTATTATTAAAATAGATAAATTATCACCTAATGAAATAGGGGTTTAACTTGAACTTTACGGACTTAAAAACAGCTTAATGTCATTAGTTTGTACTGCTGTAAAAAGATAGATCGGGTTTAAATTTCACGCTTACAAAATAGGACGCTTAATGCGTCCTATTTTGTAACTTACTGCGAGTTCTAATTATTCGCGATGTTAATTAATGGTCATTCGTTTCAATAGAAATATGTTTGTTATATTGCCGTTGAAACTGATACTTGAACTTCACTTTAATTACCTAGTTCACTGTTGTTTCTGTAACTACATCAGGAATAAAGATATTTAATTGATTCTTCACGATTGTGTTACGTGCATTCGCAAAGTCCTTTAATCTTTGTACATGTCTGTCAAAACTTCCAGTAGTTATAGTATCCCAAACTGGATTTTCCAGTGGAATATAATCATAACGTTCATCAACAATGGTATTGATTCGATTTAACATGTTATCAGGAGAATATACTGTATCCAATAAAGTCATAAATCTTGATTTGAATTTCTGATTAAACGTTGGGTTTTTAGTTAAGGCTTTAAACAAACTTACCATAACATCAGATGATCCTGATTGAGTTATGACACTAAACTGATTAAGGTCAACCGAGTTAGTGTGGAAACCTGCATCCAAGTCATCTATCATCCAGCGCCATTTTGCTCCTTCTTTCTTTTCCTTCCAACTGCGTTGATTACTCCCTATCCAGTCAGTATTTGCGCTGTAAATCATGAGAGACATATAATCGATGTAATTACTTTCATCAATCATTCCGATGATTGTTTGATAATCAGCATCATTAGATAAATCAAGACCTAGCGTTGTAACCAGTAAAATCTCTAGAGCATAATAGTCATCTGTATCCCCTCTCTTTGCTTCAAACCCCTGATTGATAATATCTAATTCATCTTTATCAATATCTGGATAATTTGATGTTATGAATTCAGCGCCTTTTTTCTCTCGGAAATTGTATAAACCCCAATATTCTCCATTGACAAACATTTGTGTCGCTCGATAGGCCTGATAGTCAATATTTAAGTTACCTGTATGGGTCAACTCAGCACCTATTACATCACTCAATTCGTATCCAAAAGAACCTGTTCTGAGTTTAAAGTCATAGAACTCCTCAACATCTTTACTATCAAATAGTTTGAATTCTAAGGATTTAGTACCGAATTTGCTGTCTAGCTCGAAAGCAAAAGACTTCTTTTGGTTTTGTCGTGAGCATTGTCCAGATATTGAAATACCAGATGTTAGAGTAAATTCTGATTCTAGGGTATTCCCAAAAAACTCTAGGTGGCTAGGTCTTTCCCATTCTTGGGCATAATTGAAAGGTTCTGTAAAATCCACGCTACATTCGTTTAATGGCACACCATTGGTTCCATCACCGTCTGTATAAATTCCTATTTTTGGGTCAAATAAATAATCAGGATCTATCGTTAATGAGACAACGGGCAAGTTTGACGAGTGATTAATAAAGTAAGTATTGCTTATTATTTTACTCGGTAAAACTCCTTCTTCCATAGCTATGGCTCTGATGACAGTTGTTTCATTGACATTAATTGCTTGAGTGTATTTCTGAGAATTTGAGTTAGGTGTAGAACCATCTGTTGTAAAGAAGATATCTGCGGCATTTTCCTGACTTAATACAAGCGATATTGAATTATCAAAGAAACCACTTTCGAAATTAAAGCTAGCTTCTTCAGATAAATCTTTGGAAGCATATGTGACACCATTTTGAATTCCAGGTGTAGGAGTCATATAAACGTTACTATCTAACTGTGTTGTCGTAGTGACATCACTCACTTGTTTGCCAAAATCAATTCTATCGATAACTGTTCCGTTGTTGTCAGCTAGGGTTAAATCCTCTCCCTTGGATGATAATTTGAAGTTTGTGTGGAGTGCACTGGCTACCTTATCTTCACCATCAGCCCATACGAGTAAGTAACTGTTTGCTTCGATTATAGTCCCTGCAGGGAACTTCCATTGCAAAGGATCATCTTCATCATCACTCAATCCAAAACCACTAATATCTATACTTTCAGTCGTTGTGTTATGTAGTTCAATCCAGTCTGAAAATTGAGAAAAATCTGGGTCTAGACCACTACGTGTATTTGCTGCCAAAACTTCATTAATTTTTAAGCCTAGCTGGGGTTCAAGGTTTGCAACGATAAACCTCATTCCTCTTGACCAACCCTGTAAATTACCATCGACTAAAGCTCTAACCCACCAACTAATCTTTTCACCATCAACAAATGTATTTTCAGGTAAAGTGTATGTACAAACGTCATTGGAGTTCTGACAAGATGCTAGCGCAGGTGTGGTTGAATATTGTTGCCAATTGACAGCAGTGCCTGTTTCTTGATGGCCAAATGTATATTCAGTCGCTCCTTCTATCATGGTCCATGAAAGTGTTGGTGACGCCGTACTAATCTCACCAACGGGTGAAATCTGCAATGGAATCACATTATTAGCTGTTTCAGGAATAACAGTAAAAGTAGAAATATCTGACCACTCGCCCCAAATATCATTAACCTTAGCGCGTACCCACCATTTGATTGTTTCACCGACCTCAAAAGTATTGTCAGGTGGAGTAAATGCACATGCTTGGTCAATTACTGAACAACCCGCTTGTTCTTTTGTAACCAAATATTCCTGTGAGTTACTGTCAGTATCCTCATGTACAAATTGATATTCAGTTGAATCTTGTACTGCTGACCACGAAAATTCTGGCGTTGTATCGATGATTTCTCCAATTGGAGTGATTATATTTGGAATTCCAATCGAAGGAGGGTTCTGAATAACCGCGAATATATGTGGATCGGACCATTCTGCCCAAGTTCCGTTTATTTTTGCACGTACCCACCATGCTTTCTTATCACCCACTGTAAAAGTAAAGTCACTAGGAGTATGAGAACAGGAGTTTTCAACCACATTGCAAGTCAGGTCTTCTACTAGTAATGTGTATGAGCGCCAGCCATTATTTTCGTTGGCTTCATAACTTTCATGGCCATACTGATATTCAGTGGCATTCTGAATAATTTGCCAAGTAAAAGTCGGAGTAGTGTCAGTAATATCTCCAGTAGGAGTTGCGCTTGGAGCAATTAACACAGCATTGGCTTGAAAAACAGGAAGTGCCGAGTCATTACTTTCTGTTACAGTGTTTGATGAGCCGCCTCCACCACAACCGGCTAAGGTAATTACTAACGGTATGAATAAATATTTTGAACAAAATATACTAATCTGCTTTTTCATTTTCGAGAATTACCTTAATTATATTATTTCTATAAGTATAGTCTCGGTTTATTGAATTTTCTTAAGTTACTTATAATGCTTCTGATACGTTTAAGTTTTTCCCCGACGAACGGTCATTAAGTTGATTCTTTCTCATAAACTGCTAATCGTTTGATAGACCACATATTGAAATAGCGTATTTCTGAGTAAATACTGGGCTAAGAGTAAAAAAGTATCTAAAGGGTAAGTGAGTATCTATACTAATTGCCTAAGTTTCTTTAGTTTGCATAGAAAACATTTTGATTGCCAAAATCTCTCGCTTTTATTTTTTAGACAAATGGCTCAATAATAGTTTAATACTTTAACGGAGAGAGCTATTAAATTGATACATGACAAAGGTCTAAGTAACTGCAGATTTTTTATGTGATTTAACTCTTTTTTAATCGATTATCGTTATGCTATTGCTTGATTAGAACGCTCCATATAGCGTTTGAATTTGAAGTAAACATCAAAAATTTCAACTGAATTAGTTTCTGTGTTGTTTACGATAAAAAATGGTGCGTGGTTAACATTATGTTTGAGAGCTAATTGGATACCCTCTGATTCTGGATCAGAGATATCTGCAACGGCAGTATGTTGAATAAATTTTGACGTACCGTCTTTTTCTAGTCGTGCACTGACGTCATTACACTTTGCACACCATTCTCCAGTTTCTAATTTCTTTTTTACAAATGTAACTACTTTCATAGCTGTTTTTCTCGTTAGTTGATCTCTCTGATTTGAATTGAAGATCGCTTCCATAAACTATTGAGGCGACCTTCAATCAATTAGGTGTTCTTTTAAGCAGCTTTCTGCGTTTGAACTTTTAAAGTATGTAAGCCACATTCCCTGTCGCCTTCCGCCTTGGTAGGATCAAAGTAATTCGTTTCATTTGGTAGATTATGCTCTTCAATGTATTCATCCATTTGTTCTTGAGTCCAATCTAATAAAGGCGCAATTTTTGTTAAACCAAAAGGACCATCATCAACATAATCCATGTCTGCTCTTACGGCTGTTTGCTCACGACGCACAGCAGTAAACCAAACTTTATCACTTTGTGAATTCATTGCTCGTTCAAAAGGTTCTAGTTTAAATTGCTTAGTGAACTCATCATGACGAGAGTCATCAATAGAAGGGATTCCTCCAAATACAGACTCTAAACGAGCTGCAGTTACGGTTGGAGCGTAGACAGTGATATTTAGATTTAACTCATCAATTGCTGTTTCAGCAAACTCATAGGTTTCTGGTTTATTCAAGCCCGAATCGATCCAGACTACAGGAATATCGGGTTTTATCAGAGTCAACATATGTAATAAGACAGTTTCATAAGGACTAAAGTTAGTCGTTACAAATACGTTTGAGTCTGCAGCAAGAACTGCTTTGATTATTTCCTGAGGAGTTTGCCCTTTAACCTCGTTATTCAGTTGTTCTATGTTAATGCTCATGCCAATTCCTGTAATAAATTTATTAACTAATTTGATTCTGATTTTTTGATGTTTCAGAATTGAATTGATTATTAACTGAATAGTTACTCATATAAAACGTTATAATTAGATAAGTTTATCTATAGATAAGATAAAACTATCAATGATAAGATTCTTACAGTATCTCTGATTAGATGAAGCTATTAAGAGATGACAGTAAGAAAGGATAGTTGTATCAGAACTGAGTAAAAAAAGTGGGGGGGTGTCATTTCGACTTCGCTCAATACAGGCATTTCTACTTCGTTTAATACAAGTCTTGGGCGGCTCTGCATCAGTCGTTTGGGGAGATCAGAAGATATCACTTTAGAAAAAGTGACATCTAAAATGATGAGTAGTTTTGAAAAACAAAGATAGTTGAGTTAATGATAATAGCTTTGCATCTAGAGTTTGATAAAAAGCGTATATCTAAACAAACTTGACAGTTTCTTTACCCTAAGAGTAGACTCCTTTTTATGTTAATTCGATTCTTAGTCCTTATCTTTGCATTAAATGCGCTTGTTCCTCAGGCCTTTGCATCTGTTGGCTGTGAAAAAATGAATGACATGGATATGGCTTCAATGTCCCATGATGTGCCTGAAGTTGAAATGGACTGTTGTTTGGATCATGAACAGACCTGTAATACTTCTGAATGTATCACTGCTTCTCCTGCAAGTTTTCCTTTATCGACAATGACTAGTGTTAAAAGCTTTACTGTTGATGGCTTAGGGAAAAGACTCAAAGACAACCTACTGTCCTTATATGAAATAATCCTTCCAATAAATACCCCTCCGCCTCTCGTTTAATTCTCTTTAGCAAACGCCTTTTAAGGTTTTTGTGGATTCGTGCATCTTAGTTTTAAGATGCGCTGACTGTTATTCCTTACTACAGCTATTCCTTTATCTTTAAAAAGAGAGACAAAATGAAAAAATTAATTGTATCTGGCCTCATGTTAAGTGCCACCATTTCAATCTCAATCTCTTCTGTATTAGCAGAAGGTAAGCATGAGGGTGACCATGGGCATGACTCATCACACACTTCTTCACATGCAGAAGCACATTGGGAATCACCAAAAGAAGCAGCAGCAAGAATTAATCCAGTAAAAAGTGATCAAGCTTCACTTGATCGTGGCAAAACACTTTATATGGGTAACTGTGCGACTTGCCATGGAGCGACTGCAAATGGGGATGGTCCACTTGCTAAAAACTTAATACCCAAACCCACTAACTTAAGCATCATGGCAGGAAATCATAGCGATGGGGATTTTGAATGGAAAATTGCACATGGCAAAGGAGCCATGCCAGCATGGAAATCTACTTTATCCGAAGGACAACGATGGGATTTAGTCAATTATATTCAAACTCTAGAAAGTCCTGAGGGCAAAGGAGATATGTCTAATATGGATCATTCAAACATGAGTGAAGAAGAAATAAAGGCTATGGAGTCTCTTGTAAAGGACTCACCATCAGACTCTGATGAAGATCAGCATCATAAAAATACCAACCACAGCCATTCTCACTAGATTAAGAATTAGGTATTCGGGAAGACAAGATGAAATTTATTATTAAAACAATCACATTATTAATCGTATTAGCCATTTTGGCAGGTGCATTATGGTTTGCGCTAGGGCCAAAAGACCGAGAAAGTTTATTTAATGAATTTGTGCAACCAAGAATGGGTATGAGTTTTGATGAAACTATCAGTAGCTTAAGAAATAAACTCTCTCTGAAAAAATCAGATGAGCTTAAGAAACAAGGTGATTCAATGGAAGATGTGGCAGGAGATGATTTATTGACTCATGCCAAACGTCATTCTGATCCTACGTATGTTTGTCCAATGCATCCTCATGTGTCTCAAGGTGAAGAGGGTAACTGTCCTATTTGTGGTATGAACCTAGTTAAAAAAGAAATGGAGGATGACAAAGACTCCATTATTAAGATACCAACTGAAAAACCATCAATGACATCGGATGATGTCATGAATGATGATCTGTTAACACATGCCAAACGTCATTCCGATCCTACGTATGTTTGTCCAATGCACCCTCAAGTATCTCAAGGTAAAGAGGGTAATTGTCCTATTTGTGGGATGGATTTAGTTAAAAAAGAAATGGAGGCTGATGAAGACTCGATTATTAAAACAACACCAACTGAGAAACCATCAATGGCATTGGAAGATGTCATTAATGATGATTTATTAACGCATGCCAAACGTCATTCAGATCCTACGTATGTTTGTCCTATGCATCCTCAGGTATCTCAAGGGGAAGAGGGGAATTGCCCGATCTGCGGGATGGATTTAGTAAAAAAAGAAATGGAAATGGAGGAAGAGTCTGTTTCAACACAAGGAATGACTCCTAAAGAAAAGAAGATCAAATATTGGGTTGCACCCATGGACGCAAATTTCCGTCGAGATGAGCCGGGTAAATCGCCGATGGGAATGGACTTAGTCCCTGTTTATGAAGAAGTTGCTGAGATGACTGATGCAAAGACGTCGAATAAGGGTTTACCTAAAATTCGTATCAATCCAAGTACTGCGCAAAACATGGGAGTGCGGATTGAAAAAGCGACGATTAATGAGCTATCAAGAACGATTAAGACCATTGGCTCTGTTAGCTATAATGAAGACAAACTACATCATATTCATGCACGAAGTAGTGGCTGGGTGGAGTCTTTATATACTCGATCTTTAGGTGATCCCGTTACCAAAGGTAAAGCTCTTTTAGATTATTATTCTCCAGATATCGTTGCCGCCCAAAAAGATTTAATCGTATCAAAAAGAGCGGGAAAAAATTTATCGCGCGCATCGAAAACACGATTAAAAGATCTGAATGTTTCAGAGGAGATTATCGATAAAATCATCCGCACGGGTAAATCCATAAACAGTGTGCCGATCGTGTCTAAACATTCGGGTGTAGTAACTAGTATTGGTATTAAAAATGGGATGTATATCACACCAGGTACAGAGATTTTTACCATTGCTGATCTGTCATCAGTTTGGGTAATTGTCGATGTCTTTGAACATCAATTGAGCTGGGTAAAGGTTGGTAATAAGGCTTTAATTAACGTTCAAGGAGTGCCTGGTAAAGACTGGGAGGGTGAAATTGATTATATCTATCCAGAACTAAACCCTAAAACTCGTACACTTAAAGTTCGCTTAAAAATAGAGACACCAGAGCAGCAACTTAAACCAAATATGTTTGCTGATGTCACTTTGCTTACAGAAACCAAAGAAGCGTTAACTGTTCCTACTGAGTCGCTTATATATTATGAGAACAGTACGCGATTGGTCAAAGTGGTTTCTGAAAATAGATACCAACCGATTGAAGTCAAAGTAGGTATCAAATCTGATGGTCGAGTAGAGATTCTTGAAGGTTTATCTGAAGGTGATGATATTTTAGTTTCGGGTCAGTTTATGATCGACTCTGAAAGCAATTTACAAGCGAGTTTCCGTCGCATGATGGAGAAGTAAAATGCTAGCTAACATCATTAAAGCCTCTATCAACAATCGTTTCTTAGTGATCGTATTCACTGCATTGTTGACGGTATGGGGTTTATTTTCATTGAGTAAAATACCTCTAGATGCGATCCCTGATCTTTCAGATGTGCAGGTTATTGTGAAAACCAATTTTCCTGGGCAAGTGCCACAAGTCGTAGAGGATCAAGTCACCTATCCAATAACAACGACAATGCTTAGCGTACCCAAAGCAACGGTCGTTCGTGGATTTTCCTTTTTTGGCGACTCCTTTGTTTACGTGATCTTTGAAGAAGGAACTGACATTTATTGGGCACGAGCACGAGTTCAAGAATACCTTAGCCAAGCAGCTAGTCAGCTACCAGATAATGTTGAACCACGTTTAGGTCCTGATGCAACTGGTGTCGGTTGGGTGTATGAATATGCTTTGGTAGATAGAAGTAACACGCATGATTTGTCACAACTACGTTCATTACAAGATTGGTTCGTGAAATTTGAATTACAGACAGTTCCTGGGGTTTCAGAAATTGCAACGATTGGTGGCATGGTTAAACAATACCAAGTGACTGCAGACCCGGACAGTTTAAGAGCGTACAACATCAGCCTAGGGCAATTAAAACAAGCCATTCAAAAGGGAAATCAAGAAACCAGTGGCTCGGTGATGGAGTTGGGTGAAGCTGAGTATATGATTAGCTCTAAAGGCTATCTAAAGAATATCGAAGATATTGAAAATATCCCCGTCAGCTTAAATAAAGAAACGGGTTCGCCTATATTACTCAGAGATATTGCAAAAGTACGCCTTGGCCCACAAATGCGTCGCGGTATTGCTGATCTAGATGGTGAAGGTGAAGTTGTCGGTGGCATTGTCGTCATGCGTTACGGTGAAAATGCCTTACAAGTCATCGAAGATACTAAGAAAAAGTTAGACCTTATTCGTGCAGGACTGCCAAAGGGTGTCGAAATTGTAACGACCTACGATCGCTCAAAACTGATTAATAGCGCTGTGAATAATTTAAATATTAAACTCCTTGAAGAGTTTGCCGTGGTGGCAATTGTCTGTTTGTTATTCTTATTCCATTTGCCTTCAGCATTAGTTGCAATAATCAGCTTGCCAGTGGGCATTCTTATCGCTTTTATAGTGATGCAACATCAAGGGATAAACGCCAATATTATGTCTTTAGGCGGTATCGCCATCGCCATTGGCGCGATGATAGATGCAGCCATTGTAATGATCGAGAATGCTCACAAACATCTCGAACATTACAAAGAAGATCATGGTGAGATGCCAAAAGGGAAAAAGCATTGGGACGTTATTACAGAGGCCTCAGTTGAAGTAGGTCCTGCCTTATTTTTCTCATTATTGATCATCACTTTAAGCTTTGTTCCTATTTTTGCTTTAGAAGCTCAAGAAGGGCGATTATTTTCACCATTGGCATTTACTAAATCTTACTCAATGGCAGCTGCCGCAGGCTTAGCAGTCACGTTAGTACCTGTACTTATGGGCTACTTCATTCGCGGTAAATTACCCAAAGAAAGTAGTAATCCCATCTCCGTGGTTTTAATTTTTATTTATCGACCACTATTGAAAATGTGTTTAGCAGCTCCTTGGTTAACTATATTAGTTTCTATACTGATTATGATATCTGCACTGCTACCTCTTAATAAATTAGGTAGCGAGTTTATGCCTGAATTAGAAGAGGGAGATTTACTCTACATGCCGACCACATTGCCAGGAGTATCTATTGGTAAGGCTAAGGAGTTGCTTATGCAAACCGATAAGCTGATAAAAACCTTGCCTGAAGTTGAGCGTGTATTTGGAAAAATAGGTCGTGCCGATACGGCAACTGACCCTGCACCACTAACCATGATCGAAACGACGATTCAGTTAAAGCCTAAAGAAGAATGGCGACCGGGTTTAACGTTAAAAGATCTTATTGCAGAGCTTGATGCTTTAGCTAAATTTCCTGGGTTAACCAATGCGTGGGTGCAACCGATTAAAACTCGTATAGATATGCTTGCTACAGGAATCAAAACCCCTGTTGGTATCAAAATAGCGGGACAAGATTTAAAAGTAATAGAAAAAATTGGTAAAGATATTGAAGCAATTGTTAATGAAATTCCGGGCACTGCATCTGTGTTTTCTGAACGTGTTTCTGGCGGTCGTTATATTGAGATAATTCCTGATCGAATTACAGCAGCACGCTTTGGTTTAAACATAGCTGATATCCAAACGATTATTAGCTCAGCTGTGGGTGGAGTCAATATTACTCAAACCGTTGAAGGACTTGAGCGTTATCCTGTGAATTTACGCTACCCTCGTCATACACGCGATAGCATTGATAAATTGATGGAACTTCCGCTGGTAACGCCATCTGGCGCTCACATTCCTTTATCAAGAGTCGCTAGTATCCGAATCGCCGAAGGGCCTCCAATGATTAAAACCGAAAATGCGCGTTTGAATGGATGGACTTTTGTTGATATTCGCGATGTTGATTTAGGTTCCTACGTTAAAAATGCGCGTGAAATTCTTCGCGATAAATTAGACCTTCCCGCAGGCTATTCAGTAACCTGGACAGGGCAGTATGAATATCTTTTACGTGTTCAAGATAAGCTCAGTGTGGTTATTCCAATGATGTTATTTATCATTCTGTTGCTGCTTTATCTAACCTTCCGCAATATGGTGACGGCGTTGATTATTATGCTTTCATTACCGTTTGCTCTAGTTGGAGGAATTTGGTTTATTTATATATTGGGCTTCAATTTTTCAGTGGCAGTAGCTGTGGGCTTTATTGCCTTAGCTGGGGTTGCTGCGGAATTTGGGGTGATTATGATGATCTATTTAGACAACGCGATCAAAGACAGTAAAAAGAAGAACCAATACAACACTATTGATGATCTTAAAGCTAGCATCATGCATGGTGCTGTCATGCGAGTTAGGCCAAAAGCGATGACAGTGGCAGTTATCGTTGCTGGCTTAATACCTATAATGATTGGCGGTGGAACCGGGTCTGATGTAATGCAAAGAATAGCTGCACCTATGATAGGTGGCATGGTGACTGCACCATTATTGTCGTTATTGGTAATACCTGCGATTTATTTAATTTGGAAGAAGCGTGAAATAAAACGGTTAGCATTAACTGAGGAGAAGGCTGGTGAATAAATTATTAATAAAGAGTTTAAGGATCAATATACTTGTATTCAGCCTTTTATTTTTGAGTTATCAAAATGCCTTTTCAGCTCCCACGAACCTGAATCAATTAATTAAAATTGCGGTGGATAATAATCCGCAGTTAAAGATACAGAAACTCGAATGGCAACGCTTGATTCATCAATATAAACAAGCAACCTCATTAAGTGATCCGACCCTAATGTATAGCGAATCATTAAGTCCCATTGAGACGCGTCTAGGTCCGCAAGATAGAATGTTAGCGTTAAATCAAAAACTCCCTCATCGCGGTAAATTAGCGTTAAAAGGAGAAGTGGTTAAAAAAGATATTGAAATGGCTAAAGTGAATTATGACAAAGCCAGTCGTGATTTAACGGTATCTTTAAAACAAGCATTTTACGAACTTGTCTATTTAGAAAATGCAATTAAGTTAACGATTCAAAATAAGCAATTATTAGAACAAGTAAATCAAGTCGCCACTGCGGACTATGCCTCTAATACTGCCGCTTTGAATGATGTCGCGAAAGCTCAAAGCCAATATGCGCAAGTCGCTTACGATGTGATCGTATTAGAAGAGCTTCGCTCAAGGGAAAAAACGCAAATTAATACATTGCTTAATCGTCCCCCTGAGTTTGCTTTTGAGGTGAATAGTTATAGTAGAACACCCGCTGCGTTTACACATGAAATCGCTAAATTATATCAATGGGCTGAATCGAATGAAGAAATTACTTTAGC
>CALFUP010000072.1 GCA_937929875.1 uncultured Cocleimonas sp.
AAGGTATTGATACATACTCCAACCCATTGCCTCACGTATTGATATTGACCGCAATTGTTGTAGGCATTGCAACGACTTCATTAGCACTAGCCTTAGTTATTAGAATCAAAGAGTCCTATGACACGGTTCAAGAAAATGAAATTCTTGAACTCGATCGTATTGATGATGAGGGACCGCAAGCATGATCAATGAACACTTGCCTGCCCTTCAGGTCGTCGTTCCGCTACTCGCTGCGCCAGTTTGCTTCCTTATTCTAAACAATCGTTTATCTTGGTTGTTTGCAACACTGATTAGCTGGCTTTGTTTTGCTATGGCTATTCTGCTAGTCATCGAAGTAAAAGACGGCACAGTCTTACATTATGAGTTTGGCGGTTGGGCTCCACCTTGGGGTATAGAATACAGTGTTGATATTCTTAATGCTTATGTTCTGCTTATCGTTAGCGCTATCGCTGCTGTTGTTTTTCCGTATAGCTGGAAAAGCATTCAAAAAGAAATCCCAGAAAGTCATCATCGAATTTACTTTACGGCCATGATGCTATGCTTGGCTGGTTTATTAGGCATGACCATTACCGGTGATGCTTTTAATTTGTTCGTATTATTAGAAATTTCCTCTCTATCTAGTTACACCTTAATCAGTTTAGGGAGTGACCGTCGCGCTTTAACAGCTTCATTTCAATATCTGATTATGGGTACTATCGGCGCTACCTTTATCTTAATTGGTGTTGGCTTACTTTACGCCCTTACAGGCACACTAAATATGGCTGACTTGGCCACCCGTATTCCAGAGCTTGAAGGATCGAGAACATTAGAAGCTGCATTCGCCTTCTTAATTGTTGGTTTTGGTTTAAAACTGGCAATGTTTCCGCTTCACTTGTGGCTACCAAATGCTTATGCCTTCGCACCATCTGCTGTCTCAGCATTTATTGGATCTACGGCAACCAAAGTAGCTATTTATGCTCTACTTCGCTTTCTTTACACGGTTTTTGGCGCCGATTTTAGTTTTAACTACATGCAAGTTCATTGGTTACTAATGCCTTTAGCAATTGCTTCATTTATGTTTGCTTCACTAGTAGCAATATTTCAAGATGGCATAAAACGTTTATTGGCTTATTCTTCAGTGGCGCAAATCGGTTACATGCTTCTGGGAATCTCACTTGTGAATGTCACAGGATTAACGGGCACTCTATTACATTTATTTAACCACGCATTAATGAAGGGAGGGTTGTTTTTAGTACTTGGAGCTATCGCCTACCGGATTGGTGAAACACGTATTAAAAGCGTTGCTGGCCTAGGCCAAGCTATGCCATTTACTATGGGTGCTTTTGTTGTTGGGGCGTTGAGTTTGATAGGAGTACCATTAACCGTCGGGTTTATTTCTAAATGGTATTTGATTCTCGCAACTTTAGAAAAAGGTTACTGGCCTGTGACTGTCTTAATCATAATTTCTTCATTAATGGCTGTTGTTTATACATGGCGCATTATCGAAACTGCTTATTTTCAACAAAGGCCTGCAAATGCACCTACAGTCAAAGAAGCCCCTCTCAGCCTACTAATTCCTGCATGGACATTGATAGGAGCTAATTTATACTTTGGCATTAATTCAAACCTTAGCACCGACTTAGCATCAAGTGCAGCCAAAATGCTGATGGGATTCGAACTATGATGATAGTGACTCCCGAAGAATTAATAATTCTTGCGCTTTGCATTCCACTTTTGACTGCGTTAGCTATTTTCTTAACAGATGCTTGGCCAAATGTACGTGAAGGTTTTACGTTAACAGGGTCGGTACTGCTATTTTTTACTGTCGTTGCTTTAACACCGCACATACTGGCTGGCGAACGCCCTACTTTATCACTTGTTGAGATTTTACCTGGCTTAGAAATTAGCTTTACCGTCGAACCATTAGGAATGATATTTGCTTTAGTTGCAGCCACTCTTTGGCCAATCAACTCACTCTATTCGATTGGCTATATGCGCGGTAACAACGAACGCAAACAAACGCGTTTCTATATATTTTTCGCCATAGCATTATCTTCAGTTATGGGCATAGCTTTTGCTGGTAACCTATTGTCATTATTCATATTTTATGAAGTATTGACATTATCAACCTACCCTTTGGTGACCCATGCAGGTCATGAAAAAGCGAGAAATGCGGGACGAGTTTATTTAGGAATATTAATTAGCACTTCAATCGGATTATTACTACCTGCGGTTATTTGGGTTTGGTATGTTGCAGGCACGACCGATTTTACCGCTGGTGGTATTCTAGAAGGACATATCAGTGGCCCCTTATTAACATTACTAGCTGCACTTTTTATATTTGGTATTGGTAAAGCGGCTGTAATGCCTACGCATCGATGGTTACCAGCTGCAATGGTTGCACCAACTCCCGTCAGTGCACTATTACACGCTGTAGCCGTTGTAAAAGCAGGTGTATTCAGTGTGGTTAAAGTCGTTGCTTACATATTTGGTTTAGATCTATTAAAAACAGCACCAGGTATTGAATGGTTACTCTACATGGCCTGTTTTACTGTTGTAGTCGCTTCAATAATAGCCTTGCAGCAAGATAACCTAAAAAAACGCCTAGCTTATTCAACCATTAGCCAGCTATCTTATGTAGTCATGGGCGCCTTAATTTTAGCGCCTCTTTCCTTGGTCGGGGCTTCATTACATATAGCAGTTCACGCCTTTGGTAAAATCACTCTGTTTTTTGCGGCGGGCTCTATTTACACCGCTAGCAAGAAAACTAACATTAGCCAACTAGATGGTATTGGAAAACGAATGCCTTGGACAATGATTGCTTTTAGTATAGGTGCGATTTCAATGATTGCACTTCCACCTGCAGCAGGATTTTTATCTAAGTGGTATTTGCTACTAGGGGCAAGCCAAGAACAACAATACATGGCTATGACAGTCATTGTGCTATCAACACTACTGAATGCCGCTTACTTTGTTCCAATCATTTATGCTGCTTTCTTAAAGCCTGAAGATCCCAGTAAATTAAATGAATTAAAACGTGATCATAAAGAAGCACCCTTACCAATGGTGATAGCATTAACCATAACTGCCGCAGCAACTATTTTGTTATTCCTATTCCCAAGCACTGCTTTAGAGCTTGCCAAAGCCGTTGGAGTACCTATTTAATGAGCCAGAGCAACAAACAAAATCAAAACCAAGAAAAACAAAAACATTGGTTATACCGCGAAGAAAACCGTAAAACTTTATGGAAAATTCAATTCGGCATTCTAATATTAGCGGTCTTGCCTGATTTCTTTATGCATCATCATGCCAGTTTTGAAGCACAAGGGATTCATTTAGATGCCTCACCTTTCTTTTATGCCTGGTATGGGTTTCTAACCTGCGCGGCAATGGTTGTCGCTGCCAAACTTCTTGCTGTCGTACTGAAACGTAAGGATGATTACTATGATTAGTCATATAGCACTTTGCATAACGTCTTACATGGGGCTTTATGATGAGTAGTTTGATTATTCCTCCTGGTTTGATCCTGATTCTAGGTGGTTTATTACTACCTTGGCTTGCGCCGCGTTTTCGAACGTTTGTTGCTATTGGTTTTCCACTACTGACATTAACCATAGTCTGGTTAGTAACGCCCGAGCACAGCATGAAGCTGGCATTTCTTGATTATGAATTAGATATCCTACATCTGAGTTCTGAAGGTAGAGTATTTGCCACCGTATTCTCTATGATGGCGGGTATCGGAGCACTCTATGCAATAAAACATGCCCGAACTCTAGAACTGAGTGCAGCCTTTGTTTATGCAGGCTCGGCGGTGGGCGTGACCTTTTGTGGTGATTTAATCAGTCTGTTTGTCTTCTGGGAAATCATGGCGATCGGCTCTACACTCGTTATTTGGGCAAACTGCCATCAAAATAATCGTGCCTATGGTGCAAGCATGCGCTACTTATTAGTGCATTTATTGGGCGGCGTAATTTTAATGATTGGCATTGCTGCTCACGTCGCTAATACCGGAAGCGTTGAATTTACCGCAATGAAAGCAGATAGCTTCGGCACCATTCTGATAATAATTGGCTTCTTAATCAACGCAGGCGCACCTCCATTCTCAGCTTGGATTGCAGATGCTTACCCAGAAGCCAGCCCAAGCGGGACAGTATTCCTTTCTGCATTTACCACTAAGACGGCGGTTTTTGCTTTACTAATGGGCTTCCCTGGTGAAAGTATCCTTATCTATGTTGGGATGTACATGGTGTTCTACGGCATCATCTATGCCCTACTAGAAAACGATATGCGCCGCATTTTAGCTTACAGTATCGTTAATCAAGTTGGCTTTATGGTTGTAGCGATTGGTATAGGGAGTGAACTAGCCTTAAATGGCGCAACTGCTCACGCCTTTGCACATATCATCTATAAAGGTTTGTTATTGATGTCGGCAGGAAGTGTATTGCTAATGACAGGAAAACGTAAGTGTACTGATCTAGGAGGACTGTTTCAATCCATGCCAGTGACCGCTATCAATGGTATTATTGGTGCATTGGCAATATCTGCAGTGCCATTGACATCAGGTTTTGTCACTAAGTCACTGGAAACAAGTGCAGCTGCTGAAGCAGGAATGCCCTGGGTATGGTTCTGTTTAGTCGCCGCATCTGCAGGTGTATTTCTACATGCGGGTATCAAGTTCCCCTGGTTTGTTTTCTTCCAAAAGGACTCTGGCTTACGGCCACCTGATCCACCATGGAATATGCGTGTAGCCATGTGGATTATGTCATTCTTATGTATCTTAATAGGAATAGTCCCATCCATCATCTATGGAATTCTACCTTACGCTTTAGACTATCAGCCATACACCATTGATCACGTAGTTACCCAAATGCAATTACTGTTATTTGCAGGTTTTGCTTTCTTTGCATTACTGGCACTGATGAAACGTACTCTGACAATCAGCCTCGACTTTGATTGGTTCTACCGCAAACTTATGTTCGGAGTCATTGCTTGGATAAAAGAACACAGTCCTAAATTTATTAGCCCGGCTATTTTTGGCCTCACAACCTTCGGTCAGCGACGTTTTAATCGCTTGTTTAAGGTACATGGGCCACAAGGCATTTTAGCTCGTACATGGCCTAGCGCCAGTATGGTCTTATGGGTTGCTGTACTGCTAGCTACCGCCATGATCCTTCATTTTATTAGCCTATAGTCTATAAAACACAACAGCAATATTTGATGCCTTCAAGATTAATGATAAATCTCAAGCTGTAATTATTTTCATTTATCGAAAAATTCTTTTGCTAGAACTAACATAACGTAAGACTCAATAAAACTTATCTGTTAAAAAAACCGCAGTTCTGTTGGACTTTTTTGACACCCCCGTACTTTTTGCACTGATCTAGAAACTGACTCTAATAAAGCATCCAATAATTCTACTAATCGCTATCGACTTATTACAGACACAAAAAAAGCCCCGTAAACGGGGCTTTTTTTGTCAAAACTAAAGCGAAGATTTACTTCTTTTTAGCTTCTGCTCTTTCTTTTGCTTCTTTGATAACTTCTTCAGCAACGTTCTTAGGACAAGGCATGTAGTGTGAGAACTCCATAGAGAACTGACCACGACCCGACGTCATAGTACGCAAGTCTCCGATGTAACCAAACATTTCAGATAGAGGCGCATCCACTTTAATACGAACACCTGTTGGACCTGATTCTTGTGACTTGATCATTCCGCGACGACGATTCATGTCACCAATAACATCACCAACGTGATCTTCTGGAGTGAATACATCGATCTTCATGATCGGCTCAATGATTTGAGCGCCAGCTTTAGGCATTGTTTGACGGAAAGCCCCTTTTGCTGCTTGTTCAAACGCCATAGCAGATGAGTCAACCGCATGATAAGCACCATCAAGTAATGTTACTTTAAGGTCTAAACAAGGATAACCAGCTAGTACGCCCGTATCCATCATGCCTTTGAATGCTTTTTCAACTGCTGGCCAGTATTCACGAGGAACATTACCACCGGTTACTTTAGATTCAAAAACGTAACCTTCGCCAACTTCTGCTGGCTCAAGAATGTAGTCGATTTTACCAAATTGACCAGAACCACAAGACTGCTTCTTGTGTGTGTAACTGTCTTCAACACTTTGTGTGATTGTTTCGCGGTATGCAACCTGTGGCTTACCCACTTCAACGTCAACACCGTGAGTACGCTTTAGGATATCAATTTTGATATCTAAGTGAAGCTCACCCATTCCTCTAAGGATTGTCTCGCCAGAATCTTCATCAGTTTCAACACGGAAAGAAGGATCTTCTGCAACCATTTTACCGATCGCAACACCCATCTTCTCAGAACCACCTTTGTCTTTCGGTGAAACTGCGATCGAGATAACTGGATCAGGGAAAACCATCGCTTCAAGTGTTGAAGGATGCTTCGGATCACATAAAGTGTGACCTGTTTGTACATTCTTCATACCTAGTACAGCAACTATATCGCCTGCTTGTGCAGATTCTAATTCGATACGATCATCAGCTGACATCTCTACGATACGACCGATTCTTTCAGTCTTACCCGTGAATGAGTTCAATACACTCATGCCTTTCTCTAGCTTACCAGAGTAAACACGTAGGAAAGTTAAAGCGCCGTAACGGTCATCCATAATTTTAAATGCTAATGCTCGTAAAGGCTCATCAGTACTTAC
>CALFUP010000073.1 GCA_937929875.1 uncultured Cocleimonas sp.
TTTGTCTCGCAATCTGCTTTTAGTGTGGCAATAAAAGAATTGGAATCTCAGTTGGGTGCGCAACTGGTTGATCGAACCAATAAGAGTGTGACAATTACCCGAACTGGCAGAGAGATTGCAAATCATGCGCGGCATTGCTTGCGCGATATTGAATATCTTACTGAGGTTGCGCAGAATAATCAGAAACCATTGTCTGGGCGCTTGAATCTTGGCGTTATTCCCACGATTGCGCCTTTTATACTGCCGGAGCTGTTACCTAGTATTCGCTCTGAATATCCCGAGTTGCGCTTGTATTTACGTGAAGACACCACGCAATCGATTCATGATTTATTGATAGATGGTGAGTTGGACCTAATCATGATTGCTTTGCCTTATAAGTTAAGTAATGTTGAAGTGCTACCCTTGTTTAAAGATCGATTTTCCTTGGCTTGCCATAAAAACAGCAAATTGATTAACCCTGAAAACTACTCATTGAATAATTTGCCCAAAGAAAGTGTGTTGTTATTGGAAGACGGTCATTGTCTTCGCGATCATGCGCTTTCGGCCTGTAAAATTCGTAATCAAGATACCGTGAGTCGATTTGCTGCGAGCAGTTTGCTAACGCTGGTGAGTATGGTCGATTCTGATATCGGGATCACTTATCTGACGGAGATGGCAAGGAATTCTTCTTTGTTACAAAACACGGATATTAAGACTTATCCACTAGATGAAAAAAGCTATCGAGAGATTGGCTTGGCGTGGCGCAAAGGGAGCGCGCGCGAAGATGAGTTTACATTGCTTGGTGAAACGATCAAAAAGATTCAATCTGACTAGCGTTAGCATTACCGCTTAAACGGGATATTCAGCATCTATTAAGCCATTAAGCTATATATTTAGTGCGTATATGTGGGGATGATTTGGGGAATCATGTCTGTCCGCTACTAAGTGTTACCAACACGCATCAATAGGAAAAGAACAATAAGAATTTAAAATTACGTTCGACTCATAAGTGTTTATCTATCGTTTAAAACTAATCATTACGGTTTTAATTAAAAACAATTATCGATAGATTAATGAGTGTTCGTACCTATTCAAAAGTTAAATAGAGCAAAAAAAGAAAAAATATATGCTTCATAATAATAAAATACAAATAGCAATACTGGAGGTCAGTGAGGTAAATCGTGCTGTTCTAGAATTCTATTTTGATAGCGTCGGTGAAGATTTTTATGATCTTGTCGACAAAGAGCAGGCTGAGGCTTTTATCTCTGATTATGATTATGAGGGTGCTAAGGCAGACATTGAACAAGCTATTGACACTTTTGGCAAACCTATCGCTATTATTTCAACTGAAGAGCAAAACTTAGCTTCAACCATTTACTTAAAACAACCACTTAGTGCAGCTGCTTTAACCGTCGCTTCAGAAAAAATTACACAAATGATCTCAGTCATTGCAAAGCAAGTAGATGAGAGAAAAGAAGATATATTGGTCAATGAATCAGAAGAAAGTCACGATTCTGCTGTGATGGTCGTCACTGAAGATTCTTTGTTAAATGACATTGGGCAAAGAGAAAATGAATCAACTGAAGTAGTATCAAAAGACTTGATGCTTGAAGCATCTACTCCAAAAGAACCTGTAGAGGCTATTTCTCAAATAGAAGATCAAGCAGAAGCATTCGCATCAAACGACGATGCAGAAGAGATGGACTTCTTTGAAGTATTGGATGAATCGAATGACACAAATACCGAAGATGAGAATCATCAAAAAATCTTAGGAGCTACACTAGGCATTACTTCAAGAAATTCTGTTGGCTCGGATAAAATAAACAATAAAGAAGACTCAATTTTGGAGCTTCTTGATTATGGAGAATCTTTCACTGATCAAGCCTCATCAGCTGGAGAAGAAGCAATAAGCTTGGAAGAAATCAGTTCTTCAGTAAAACAAATAGAAACGGATTACAATGAAAAGATAGAATTCGCCGACGTTGTTATTGATGTTAAGTCTGTTGATGAAGGTGACTCAAAAGAATCTGAAAATGAAGTTGATGCACTTTTAGAATCACTTATCAGAGACAGCGAAGGGCTATCTGAAGACAGTGAAGTTGCTAAAATTGATGAAGCCGATAGCCATGACGTTTTCCTAGAAAACTTAGATTCGGACGAAGAACAGGAAGAAATAGAAGATAAAATAGAAGTTAGTTTAGAAGAAGATATTTCTGATAAAGAAGTCATTATTGAAGCGGATATTGCAGAAGAAAAAGAAATAGCTGATTTAACGAATTTTGTTGATGAAGAGCTAGTATTGAAGTTTGATAATGATAATGAAACTGAAATAGACCATGTTCAAAAAAACAGAGACATAGTCATAGATGAAAGTTTTACTATTCATGATGATCAAAACCCTTCACAGGAGAATATTTTCACTGAAACACTTCAAGTTGATTCCATTGATTTAGAAACTAAAAACAATTTTTCTAATATGGGGTTAATTGATGAAGATGCTCTATTAGAAACCGAAGAGTTATTTGATCTTGCTATCGACGAGATTGATGATACGGCAAAGAAAGAGGCTATTCAGAATTCAGATGCTTCAGGTGAATTCGACAAGGAATTGTTAGATTTCGAGTTTGAGCTTGAAAATGAGTTTAGTGAAAATTTTGATAAAACTGAGACTATTCCCTCTTTAACTGTTGTAGAGCCTGATCATAAGGCAGAGCAAAATCACAATTCAGATGATAAAATTTCTGAAATCGAGTTAACGCAAGACGTTGATTTGGATGCTGAAATTGATCTTGATAGCCTTTTAAAAGAAGTTGCTATTGATGAGGCTACAGATGATGCTCCCGATAATAACGTGGAAAAAATAGCAGAAAACTCTAAAACGGAATTACTGGAAACGCCTGAAACCTCAGCTATAGAGGATGATTTTGTTAATCCGACTGTAAATAATTTAGAAACTGATGATTCACCGGACATTGAGCTACAAACATTATTGAATGAGATTCGTCAGGAAGCAGGAAAAAATGATCCACATGCTGAATTTGGCGCGAACGGACAGTTTTCAAGTGCCGTTGAACATAATGAAGCTGAATCAGATAAACGTTGGGTAACATTGTGCGGTGAAATATCAAGTATTTCACAGCAAAAAGAAGTAGATAAAATTTCATATACATATAACAAGCATTTACTAAATGCAGTACTTGAACAGCTTGAATCCACTAAAGGTAGCGATAATCTGTATCGAATGAAGTATAAGGATTTGATTATTGTTATTGATCATTCTAAAAATAGGATCTACTGCAATATTCCTGCTAAAAGTGATGATTATGCTGCTGTCTGTTTTTCTGAGATAGACCCCCAGCAAATTAAAATTCATGATTTAGATTACAGTGAAGTTAGATTGTATCGAAAGAAAATGAAAGAAAATATGGATAGATCTCACAGTCTTGAGTCATTTATTTGGACGACGAGTCTACTAACCTCTCAAGGGCGCCTTCCAAAAGGGACAGATATTAAACAAGCCGTCACTTTGAGAGATTGGCCGGATTTAACGCGTCTTGAGTTAATTCCTCATGCTATAAATATAGCCGCTGTATTAAGCAAGCAAGCTAAATCTTTGCTCGAAATTTCAGAGAGCTTGGATATTCCTCAACGTTATGTCTTCGCATTCTATAATGCTTCATTGGCATTAAATATGATTGAACTGGGCAGTAACAATAAAAGCCCTTCACTTTTTTCCAAGAAAGCAGCCAATAAAAAATCAGAAGAAAAAGGTGTGTTTAGTCGTCTTTTTAAAAGGTCGAAGTAATCAACTATGTCTACCAAAGAAAATAAAAAAATCATTTTTGTTGGGCCTGTTAGTTCTGGTAAAACCACTGCTGTTCATACAATGAGTAACATTCCCATTGTCACAACCAATGAACATGCTAGCGGTTTAGATAAAGGACGTAAGCCGCCAACTACGGTAGCAATGGACTATGGTCATATGCGTATAGGCGAAAAGGAAAAAATTCACCTTTATGGAATACCAGGAAACGAACGTTTTGAATTCATGTGGGACTTATTAAAAATAGGGAGTGCTGGCATTATTTTGTTATTGGATAATTCTAGAGAGAATCCACAAAAAGATCTGAAGCGATATACAGCTGCGTTTAAAGACAGTATAGAAAATGGTGACTTAGTTATTGGAGTCACTAAGACGGATTTGCTTGATGCTATAACGATTGCGGATTATAGAAAGTGGTTACAAGAATTATCAATTTCATCGCCCGTATTTACTATAGATCCGAGACAGAGAAAAGACGTTTCGTCATTAGTACAAGCATTATTGTACTCGCTTGATCCTGGAATGGCGGCGTAGGAAAATACAGATTTGATTGTGTTTAGATTAAAATCGATACGTTATTTAGACACACTGATTTGATATTTTGTTTAGAAACATCAGTAATCAAATACCAATTAAGTTTATCCAATTAATTACTAAATATTTACAAGAGGTTAGGAGAAATGCGGTCTGAAAAACTAGGTGCAATTTTGAGTGCTTTAAATGACTCAAGTGCTGATATAGAAGCCTCTGCAGTTTTATCAACTGATGGCTTAATCCTAGATTCACTACTTCCTGCAGGTATGGATCAAGATCGATTAAGCGCAATGAGTGCCGCACTGATTTCTTTAGGCAGTAGAACTTCTGAGGACTTAGGAAGAGGTTCGCTGGAACAAGTTCTTATCAAAGGTAAGAGCGGTTATGTCTTAATAACATACGCTGGCCCAGAGACTGTTATAACCGTACTGACTAAACCCGAAGCTCGTTTGGGGCTGATTTTTCTGGATGTAAAACGTGCTGCTGATGGCATCAAGCAATTATTTAACAACTAATTAAAAAACTTATTTAAAAAGTAGGGGGGTGTCATTTATATCCCAATTGAGCAGAAATTTGTTTAGCCGTTTGTACAACATCATCCGCCCAGACTAGTTTGCGCCGTTCTACGGGTGCCGATACTGAAAGACCTCCCACCACATTGCCTGTACTGTCATATATTAATGTGCCGATGCAACCCACATCAATTTCTGCTTCCTCATTGTCTAGTCCGAACCCTTGTTTGTAAGAGTTTAAACATTCAGTTAATAACTTATCTGGATCCGATAGTGTGTTGCGAGTATAGGCAGGAAGATTTGTTCGATCTGTATAACTTTTGACATCAGCTTTTCCACCTGCTCCTAGAATCATCTTGCCCACTGCGGTTACATGTAAAGGTGCTCTACTTCCAATTAGTTGATGAACATGAATCATTCGATTGGGCACTGCTTTTTCAATATAAATTAAAGCATCTCCTTCCCGTATGGTCAGATTCACTGACTCATTGAGCCTATCCCTGAGTTCTTCCATATAAGGTAAAGCAATCGAACGTAAATCAATGTTCGTATGGAGTCGGACACTCATTTGTAACAATTTAATGCCTAATCGATAAGCGCCAGAAGGTTCTTTCTCTACAAGGCCATTGTGCATCAATGAGCTTAAAATTCGATGTGTAGTTGAAGTATGTAAACCTGTTTCGGCACTAAGAATCTTAAGTTTTACCGGATCAGGGTAACGTGAAATTGCATCTAATAACATTACTGCTCGATCGATTACCTGTATATGAGCCGCTTCTTTAGTTTCTTTCATGCTTACTTTCCTAATTGCTTTAACAACATATATATCATAGTACAGAATTATTTCACAATGCGAGAATTATTGGATTTTGGGTTAATTTGTTTATAAAACAACAGCTTAAATAAAATAAGTGGTGGGTTTTAAATTATTTTCATAATGTGAGATAAGTTCGTATAGTAAAAAATGTGTGTTCATTTATGGTAGATGAATTAGCTAGCTGTTAGCCAATCTGACAACTAGATTTATACAGATTTATTTAAAATACTTTGGAGTAGATACATGTTCGATCTCAATCCTGTTTTCATACCCGGCCCAACGAATATTCCTGACCGCTTGCGCAGAGCAATGATGGTTCAAACGCAAGATCATCGAGCGCCAGATTTCGTCGAAACCTTTGCTCCCGTTCTTGAAAAAACAAAGAAAGTATTCGGCACAACCACAGGTGAAGTTATTACTTTTCCCGCAAGTGGCACCGGTGGATGGGAGGCAGGGATATGCAATACCCTATCCAAAGGTGACAAAGTACTGATTGCACGATACGGAATGTTTTCGCATCGATGGATTGATCTTTGTCAACGTCATGGCCTAGATGTTCATGTGATCGAATGTGCATGGGGTAGTGGAGCGCCAGCAGATAAGTTTGCAGAAATTTTAGCTGATGACAAAGCTCATGACTTTAAAGCTGTGATGGTGACTCATAATGAAACTGCTACTGGTGTAAAAAGTGATATTGCTGCGGTTAGAACGGCAATGGATGCTTCTGATCATCCTGCATTATTGATGGTTGATTGTGTGAGTTCTTTAGCCTCAATGCCATTTGAAATGGATCAATGGGGTGTCGATATAGCAGTATCAGGCTCGCAAAAAGGATTCATGTTAGCAACAGGCATGGCGATTTTGGGTGTTAGTCAAAAAGCCTTAGCCTGCATGGAAACAGCAGACTTACCACGCACCTTTTTTGACTTCAGAGACATGATGAATGCTAATGCGACGGGTGGTTTTCCTTACACTCCACCACTTCAGCTAATTTACGGCATGAAAGAAAGTTTAGAGATGCTGTTTGAAGAAGGTCTGGAAAACGTTTATGCGCGTCATCACAGATTAGCAGAAGGTGTTCGTCGGGCAGTGGCTGCTTGGGGCATGAGTTTATGTGCTGAAACACCTGATTTATATTCGGATACTGTTAGTGCGATTTATGTTCCTGAAGGCTTTGATAGTAATTTATTAACAGAACATGCCTTTGATAATTACAATATATCTTTTGGTATTGGATTAGGTGAAATGAATGGCAAGGCCTTTCGCATAGGCCACTTAGGTGCATTAACAGATGTAATGGTTTTGTCAGGTATTGCGACCATAGAAATGGCAATGAAAGACTTAAATTATCCTATTGAATTGGGTTCAGGTGTTGCTGCAGCTCAAGATTATTTAAGAAAAACTGTTTACTCTGCATCTTAAAGGAAAAGAATCATGACTGCATATAATGACCCAGCCGTGGATGACGCAGGAAATTTAATTATTCCTACGATTGATGATGTCTACGAGGCACATGAGCGAATCAAACCTCATATCCATAGGACTCCTGTTTTAACATCTGAGTATTTTAATCAACTGACGGGTGCTGAACTCTTCTTCAAGTGTGAAAATTTGCAAAAAGCAGGTGTATTCAAAGCACGTGGCGGCTCTAATGCTGTTTTCAGTTTGAGCTATGAAAAGGCTAAAATTGGAGTCGCGACTCATTCATCGGGTAATCATGCCACTGCAATTTCTTATGCTGCAGGCAGACGTGGCATTAAAGCGACTGTTGTTATGCCACGCACTGCACCACAAGCGAAGAAAGATGCTGTGCGCGGATACGGCGGTATTATCGTTGAATGTGAACCCTCAACAACTTCACGAGAAGCTACTTTTGCAGAAGTCGTTGCAGAATCAGGCGCAGACTTTATCCATCCTTACAACGATCCTCGTGTTATCGCAGGACAAGGGACATGTGCTCTAGAGTTAAATGAGCAAGTAGAAAATCTTGATGCTGTAATTGCTCCAATCGGTGGCGGTGGAATGGTTTCCGGTACTTGTTTGACGCTTTCAAATATCGCTCCAGATATCAAAATTTATGCAGCTGAGCCATTGAATGCTGATGATGCCGCCCGCTCTTTAAAAGCAGGCTACATCATTGCCGATGATGCCCCAGACACCATTGCAGATGGTCTTAAAGTGCCGTTAAAAGATTTGACATGGCACTTTGTGAGTAATCACGTGACTGAAATCTTAACCGCGACAGAAGAAGAAATTATTGATGCGATGGAACTCATGTGGAAGCGCATGAAAATTGTAATGGAGCCAAGTAGCGCGGTGCCATTGGCAACGATTATTAAAAATCCAGAAATTTTTGCAGGTAAACGTGTAGGCGTCATCATCACTGGTGGCAACGTTGATTTACACAAATTACCTTGGTTAAACCAATAGATTTAAATTGAACGAATACACTATTTTTAGGAGTAAATTATGAGTGCAGTACTAGACACAAATTCACTAGAAGTTGGTTACGATATACCGGCACATATCGGCATGGACGAGGCAGATATTCAAACACCTTGTTTGATTCTTGATTTAGATGCGCTTGAGCGCAACGTCAAGAAAATGGGTGATTATGCTAAACAGCATAATATGCGTCATCGTAGTCATGGCAAAATGCATAAATCAGTTGATGTGCAAAAACTACAAGAAGAGTTAGGCGGAGCGATTGGCGTTTGTTGTCAGAAAGTTTCAGAAGCTGAAGTGTTTGCACGCGGTGGCATCAAAGATATTTTAGTATCTAACCAGGTTCGTGGTCCGCAAAAGCTTGATCGTTTAGCGCGTATGCCAAAGTTGGGTTGTAACATCACAGTTTGTGTTGATGATGTGGATAATGTTGCTGATCTTTCAGCAGCTGCTACAAAGCATGGAACAACACTGGATTGTTTTATCGAAATCGATTGTGGTGCGGGCCGTTGTGGTGTGACAACTACTGAAGCAGTTGTGGAAATTGCTAAAGCTATTGACTCTGCAGATAACGTTAATTTTAAAGGTATTCAAGCTTATCAAGGCGCTATGCAGCACATGGATAGTTATGAAGATCGTCAAGGTAAGACAAATATAGCAGTTGATCAGGTTAAAGACGCTGCAGATGCGCTTGAAGCAATTGGTTTAAAACCAGAGTTAATTTCAGGTGGCGGAACAGGTAGTTACTACTTCGAAAGTAACTCGGGTATTTTCAATGAATTACAATGTGGTTCTTATGCCTTTATGGATGCTGACTACGGTCGTATTTTAGATAAAGACGGCAAGCGAATTGATGACGAAGAGTGGGAAAATGCACTGTTTATCCTTACTTCAGTAATGAGTCACGCTAAGCCACATCTTGCCGTTGTTGATGCTGGTCTTAAAGCACAATCGGTTGATAGTGGTCTACCTTTCATCTTTGGTCGCGACGATGTGGAATACATCAAATGTTCTGATGAGCATGGCGTTGTAGCGGATCCTGATGCTGTTTTAAAAGTGAATGATAAATTGAAGTTAGTACCTGGTCATTGTGATCCAACGTGTAACGTACATGATTGGTATGTTGGCGTGCGTAATGGCAAGGTTGAGACTCTATGGCCTGTATCTGCTCGTGGTAAAGCATACTAAAAGAAACTTAAAGTTAAGTCTGGTTATGGCGATGAATATGTTTATTCATCGCCTTTTAGGTAATTTTTAAGAGAGGAATATCATGAGTAAAGTAGATCCAAACCCAGGAATAATCATTGTTTCAGAAGCTGACTGTCAAGAATTGATCAGTCGAGAAGATTCATTCACAGCAGTTGAAAGTGTCTTTGGCGCTATGGCGCGTGGAGATGCTTATAATTTCCCAGTGATTCGCGAAGCCATTGGACATGCAGATGCACTTTACGGGTTCAAATCTGGATTCGATAAAGCGGGTATGTCATTAGGAGTAAAATCTGGTGGTTATTGGCCGGGAAATGCTGAGAAAGGATTGATCAATCATCAATCATCTATTTTATTGTTTGATCCTGATACAGGAAGATTACAAGCATTAGTGGGTGGAAATTATTTGACTGCAGTTCGCACCGCAGCATCTTCGGCAGTTTCCATTGCACATTTAGCACGTGAAGATTCAAAAGTCTTAGGAATGATTGGCGCAGGGCATCAAGCGACCTTTCAGTTAAGAGCAGCACTAGAACAGCGATCATTTGAAAAAGTAATTGCTTGGAATTTACATCCTGAAGGATTGGATAACCTTAAAAACATTGCAAACGAACACGGGCTTCCATTTGAAGTAGTAGAAAGAGAGCAATTAGGTGCAGAAGCCGATGTCATTATTACAATCACATCAGCGTTTGAGCCATTGCTAATGAATGATTGGATTAAACCAGGTACGCACCTTGCATGCATGGGTACTGACACTAAAGGCAAGCAAGAAGTTGATGCGGCACTTTTTGCACGAGCAACGGCATTCACTGATGAATTAGCACAGTCAATCACAATTGGTGAAGGACAACATGCAATAGCTTCAGGAGCAATTAAAGAAGATCACATCACTCCAATTGGTGACGTTATCAATGGCATGCATGCAGGAAGAACCTCAGCCGATGAAGTCACTTTGTTTGATGGCACTGGTGTTGGACTTCAAGATTTAGCGGTTGCATCGGTAGCAGCAAAATTGGTATCAGCTAAAAGTGATGCTCAAAGAGTTTTCTTATAGGCCTCATCATATGAAAATTGCTAGTTTTACAATGACTAACTTTGATAAGCCACTTTACGGTGTTATCAAGGGAGATCAAATTATGGCTCCAAAGTTGGGTTTTTTAAAAAAATACCCGACGTTGAGAGATGCTATTGAAGCAGATGTACTGCCTCAAGTTGAGGAAATGATCGTTGCTAAAAACAATGGCTATAACCTCACCAATGTTACTCTTTTGCCGCCCGTGCCTAATGCGAGACGCGTAATTTGCGTCGGCATGAATTATCCCAAAATCTACCCTGTTAAAGGCGCAGTTTCACCTCCTAAAAATATGCTTTTATTCGCTAAATTAGAAGGAACTCTAGTAGGTCATAACACACGACTGGAAATTCCTATGGGCGAAGCAGCTGAAACTTATGATTACGAAGGCGAAATAGTTTTAATTATTGGTAAAGCAGGTCGATATATAAAACCTGAAGATGTTATGGGCCATATTGCTGGTTATACCATTATGAACGATGGCTCGGTGAGAGGCTGGCAAACTCAGAGTCTTCATGCAGGTAAAAACTTCGCCAATTCTGGGTCTTGTGGACCTTGGATGGTGACTAAAGATGAGATTGATGACTTTTCTGAGATGCACATTCAAACCCGTTTGAATGGCGAAGTCATGCAGTCAGCAAAAGCTAAAGACATGCTCATTAATATTCAGGAGCTAGTGAGTTATATTTCTCACACGATAGATATAAAGCCTGGAGATTTGATAGCGACAGGCTCACCCGATGGTTCTGGCGGCAGCCTATCACCACCTAGGTTTCTCAAAAGAGATGATCAATTAGAAATCGAAGTTTCAGGATTAGGTATTTTGAAAAATACAATCGGTCTAAGTAGCAAAGCTGAAATGAATCAGCAACAGACAGGAGTAATTTTATGATAGAAAGAATAGATACAACAGAGCGATTGAGTTCAACAGTCATACATAATGGAGTTGTATATTTATCGGGGCAATTTGCCGAAGACGATACGCAAAATTTTGAACATCAAACCACGAGTATGTTTGCCAAAATTGATAAATTATTGGAAGCTGCGGGTAGCAGTAGATCACACATCTTATCTGCCATCATCTATTTGAAAACCACAGCAGATTATGCTGAATTCAATACACTTTGGAATAGCTGGTTGCCCGATGGAACAGCACCAACGCGTACTTGTGTTCAAGCAGAGATGGCACGTGACAATATGCTGGTTGAAGTTTCAGTTATCGCAGCCGAGAAATAGAGTATTTGAAAGATGTTGCAAAGAAGATAAGAACTAGCCCGATATTATCGGGCTTTTTTCTGGGTCAAATATTCCAACTTTATCAATAAATTACTTTGCTAGAGACCTGTGTTCGAGAGAATGGCGAGATAAAAATAGTGTAATTTCAACTATTTTTCTTTAAGTTGAGCTTAACACCAGGGCTATTGAGCGAATTTTTAAAGAGAATAAGAAAAATGTAGGCATTTTAAATCCGTCATGTCTCTCATGCAAAGGTCTCTATTAGTTTAAATTACTGAAATGGCGAAATGAAGGTTGAATTAGATCAGATTCAACCTGAATAACCTTATATTTGGTGTTTTCACTATGTGGTAGTCAAGTATATATAAAAAAAATGTAGCCCTGTTTTTCTTGATATACTCGAATTAATAAAATTGTATACAAAAACACAAGCTAAAAGTATACTTTTTAATAATAGCTGATATGGTATGAAGCTAATAAATAAAGTCCTAGCAAAAGCCCGTACTTTACGAATTAATTTAGTTAATTGAGAGTAATGTTACTCCAGCGATTATTTTCGCAGGTGTGGCAAGTTTTGGTTTTAGTAAGCCGCAGAAAATAAAATTGTAAGATTAAATTCTATAATCGGTAACTAAATATATTTTTATATCCTTAAGGAGGAGAAGAACATATGTCACAAGAACAAACAAAAGCATCATCGGATTTGATTTATGGGGTCGATGATCGGCCGCCAATCGGATCTGCTATTTTTGGTGGTTTACAGCATGTACTAGCGAGTTTTGTCGGTATTATTACTCCGTCATTGATTATTGGTGGCGTATTAGGTTTAGGTGAGCATATTCCTTACTTGATCAGTATGGCGCTGATGGTTTCCGGTATTGGTACGCTTATCCACGCTATTAGAATTGGTCCATTAGGTACAGGCCTAATCTGTGTACAGGGAACCAGTTTCGCATTTTTGGGAACAGTACTAGCTACAGGCTTTGCGGTTAAAGCTGCGGGTGGTACACCAGAAGAAATACTCGCGACTATCTTTTCTGTTTGTTTCATTGCGGCATTTGTTGAAGTATTTCTAAGTTTCTTTGTTGAAAAATTAGGAAAGATTTTGACTCCTTTAGTAACGGGTATCGTAATTACGACGATTGGTTTGTCATTGATTCGTGTTGGTGTTACGGATATTGGTGGTGGAGCATGGTTGTTAAAAAACAAGCCTGAGTTGTTTGGCAGCATGACAAACTTGGCCATCGGTGCAATTGTATTGGTGACCGTTATTGCTATGAATCGTAGTACTAATCCTTGGATGAGAATCACTTCTATTGTGGTTGGCATGATTGTGGGAACAATTGCAGCTTACTTTATGGGTGCATTTAATTTTGAATGGAAAACAGTTGCTCTAGTTAGTATTCCTGTACCTTTCAAATTTGGCTTTTCACCTGACTGGGGTGCAGTGATTGCAATGAGTGTACTTTACTTGATTACTGCGATTGAAACAGCGGGCGATATAACCGCCAACTGTACGATTTCAGGATTGCCTGTGAAAGGCCCGTCTTATCGAGATAGAATCCGTCGTGGTGTACTAACTGATGGTATTGCTTCAGCATTTGCGTCTGCATTAAATTCCTTTCCTACGACTACATTCAGTCAGAACAATGGTGTTATTCAGTTAACGGGCATCGCCAGCCGTTATGTAGGTATATTTATCGCTTTGATTTTGATTTGTTTAGGCTTGTTCCCAGTTATCGGAATGATTCTGCAACAACTGCCAAAATCGGTTTTAGGTGGCGCAACATTGATCATGTTTGGTACAGTAGCCGCTGCGGGTATTAGAATCCTGAGTAATGTAAGAATGACTCGCCGTAGCATGATGATTATGGCAGTTTCTTTTGGTCTTGGTTTAGGTCAGGCATTACGTCCTGAGCTGTTTGGACAAATGCCAAAATTCTTCCAAGCAATCTTTGGTAACCCAGTACCTATGGCAGGTCTTGCTGCTATTTTCTTAACGTTGATTATGCCACGCAGTGCAGAGGGCATAGAACAAGAACGTCAGGAAGAGGAAGCAGCGAGAATACAAGCTGAGAAAGAAGGCGAAATGGATGTTGCTGTTTAAATAGTAAGTAGCAAAGATAATAAAATAGCCGCAACTTGATTTATTGAGTTGCGGCTTTTTTTTAACTTCACTCTAGAAAAATGAAATGGCCGATGAATCAACTCGTTGGTACTAGATTACCCCACTCCTCAAATCTAGCAAAAGAAATCCTTGCTAGTTTTCTTATTAATAAGTAACAAATTCACAAGCTAGAAATATAAAAAAACAGTATCTCAGAGATAATATATGTATACAAAAGAACAAATGAGGGACCCCAATTTCATGCCTCCTATCGGTGAAGTAATGCCATTAGGAATACAACATGTTTTAGCAATGTTTGTCAGTAATGTTACCCCAGCGATAATCATTGCAGGTGTGGCAGGTTTTGGTTTTGGTAACGCAGGTATGGGGGAAGCGATCTATTTGATTCAACTTTCTATTCTATTTGCTGGTATCGCAACCTTATTTCAAACCATTGGTATGGGGCCAGTTGGGGCTAAATTGCCCATTGTTCAAGGCACCAGTTTTGCTTTCTTACCCATTATGATCCCATTAGTGGATGGTAAAGGTGTTGATGCGATGGCAATTATCACTTGCGGTGTTATTGTTGGTGGTGTCGTGCAGTTTTTCTTAGGTACAGTTATTGGGAAAATGAAAGGATGGTTGCCACCAATGGTAACAGGTTTGATTGTTCTTATGATCGGGCTAACATTATTAAAAGTAGGAATTCAATACGCAGCCGGTGGTGTTTCTGTTATGGGGAAACCTGAATTTGGTAGTCTACTTAGTTGGAGTATGGCATTCGTTGTAATCATAGTTTCATTTGCTTTAAAGCTTTTTACTAAGGGAATGTTATCTACTGCCGCGGTATTGATTGGTATTATTGCTGGTTATGTTTACGCGTTAATAATGGGTCAAGTTAGCTTTGACTATGTTTCAAAAGCTGAAGTTTTTATGATTCCTAACCCTTTACATTTTGGAATAGAATTTAATGCGGCTGCCATTCTCGGATTCGTCTTAATGTCTGGAATATCAGCCATTGAAAAGGTAGGCGATGTATCCGGTATCACAAAACGTGGTGCGGGACGTGAAGCTACAGATAAAGAAATCGCTGGAGCGACTTATGCAGATGGTTTGGGTAGTGCTGTCGCCGGTTTATTTGGTGGTCTTCCGAATACTTCATTCAGTCAAAATATTGGGTTGGTCGTCAGGACAGGAATGATGAGTCGACATATTGTAACTATCAGTGCAATAGTTCTAATTCTATGCGGATTAATTCCTAAAGTTGGTGCGGGGATTTCTACAGTCCCAATTGAAGTATTTGGTGGCGGTATGATTGTAATGTTCGCGATGGTCGCATCAGCTGGTATTGCGATGCTTGCCGATGTTGCTTGGGATCATCGAAGTATGTTGATTTTTGCAATAGCTTTATCACTAGGTTTAGGATTTCATTTGGTACCTAGTGCGCTTCAGCATCTTCCAAGCACAGCTAAAATACTAATGTCTTCAGGGTTATTACCAGCTGCACTTATTGCAATAATTTTAAATAAAGTATTACCCGAAAAAATGGGAAATTAAATTGATTAGATAACTTGCTCAATGAGTCATGTTTCTAACACTGGTATAGGTAAATATTTGTCTAAGGATTCCACTTGATGAAAACCTCCTCAACAGACATTTAGCAATAGATACATTATAATTTACCTATCTACCCTCTAGGGATATTCATCTCGGTGAGGTATTAATCTCTATTAGCCACTAGTCCATTTGATGGCTATTAACCTAAGGATCATTTAAATGACAAAAAAGAATACTTACTACGCACCTCAAGGCGGACTTCCACCACAGACACAATTATTGTCTGATCGTGCAATATTTACTGAAGCTTATGCAATTATCCCTAAGAAAGTGCTAACTGATATTGTAATAAGTTACCTACCGTTTTGGAATGATATGCGTATGTGGGTTATTGCTAGACCACTGACAGGTTTTTCTGAAACATTCTCGCAATATATTGTTGATCTTAGCCCAGGTGGCGGTTCTGATAAGCCAGAATTAGATGAAGCTGCAGAAGGTGTATTGTTTGTGGTCGAAGGTGAAATGGATATCACTATTGAAGGTGTGGCACATCATTTGGACGAGGGCGGTTACGCCTTTTTACCGCCTAAATGTAATTGGACTATTCGTAATAACGAAAGCAAGCCAGCGCGTTTTCATTGGATTCGTAAGGCATATCAATACGTTGATGGTATTGAGCCACCGGAAGCCTTTGTCACTAATGAAAATGATATCGAAGGTATTCCGATGCCCGGCACTCATGAAAAGGTTTGGAAGACCACACGTTTTACTGAGCAATCAGATATGCGTCATGATATGCATGTAAACATAGTTACCTTTCAACCAGGCGGAGTTATACCGTTTGATGAAACTCATGTTATGGAACATGGTTTATATGTACTGGAAGGTAAGGCAGTTTATCATCTAAATGCTGAATGGGTTGAAGTAGAGGCTGGTGATTTCATGTGGCTTCGTGCTTTCTGCCCACAGTCTTGTTATGCCGGTGGACCAGGACCATTCCGTTATTTGTTATATAAAGATGTCAATCGTCACATGCCATTTATTCGTCCTACAAACTAAGAAGCGTCTTTTCTTAGGTCATAAAAAGAGGCGCTTAAGGTGCCTCTTTTTATTGAAGAAATTGAAGCTGTCGCGCTTATAGCGAAATAAATAGATGCTTACCCAAAGGGTAGGCTTTGGCTGCATCAATAACACTAAAAAGTAGGGGGGTGTCAATTTTATACTGCTCCATGCGCCAAACCATTAATGTCGGCTTCTATGAACTTTCGCTACTTACCTCTAATAGCTCTCATTATTGTGAGTTTTAATCTGCGACCCGCGTTAACTTCTATCGCGCCACTAATCGAAATTATGCTCACTGATACTGGCTTGACACGAGCATCGATAGGATTAATAACGACCTTACCTGTATTACTGATGGGAACTATGGCGATATTCTCTCCCCGAATTGCAGCTAGGTGGGGACTTGAAAGATCAATCGGTACAGCCTTAGCATTATTAACACTGTCGTTAGCTGTGCGAATCCGAGCTGATATTCCTGCAGTGTTGATGCTATCTGCAATCGGCATTGGTATGGGTATTGCGATTGTAGGCACGTTGATGTCAGCGTTTATAAAGCAGTATTTTAGTGATCGTTTAAATACTGTCATTCCTTTTTATACCCTAAGTATGACCTTAGGTGCAGCCTTTGGTTTGGTGCTT
>CALFUP010000074.1 GCA_937929875.1 uncultured Cocleimonas sp.
TGTATCGTTTTACGGAGGAGCTTTTAGAAGACCTAAAAAATACTTGCGAAAGTAGTATTAGTTTTATCACTGATGATCAAGGTGTTGAACAGTTAGTTTTGGAGCATGTGTATATTGAAAGACGCATGGTTCCGCTGAATATGGCAATAGAAGAAGCATTAAGTAAAGGGAATATCAAAGCCGTTAAATCGCTAATAAAATCTTATGGAAGTGCGATAAAAGAATTGTCAGCGGCGAATATTTTCCCGGGGGATTTACTTTATAAAAACTTTGGAGTGACACGTTTAGATCGCGTTGTATTTTATGATTATGATGAAATTGTCTATTTATCTGATTGTAATTTCAGAAAAATCCCAGCGCCAAGAAATACACAGGAATTAATGTCCGCTGAGCCTTGGTATAGTGTTGCTAAGAACGATATTTTCCCTGAAGAGTTTGCCCGCTTTCTTCTAGGTCATGATCTCGTAAAAGAATTATTTATGAAATATCATGCCGATTTACTCGACGCTGATTATTGGATTCATATCCAAGAAAATATAAGAAATGGGATATTTGAAGATGTATTTCCTTATAAACAGAAATACAGAATGAAACGTGAAATAAACTAATCAAGTTATGTCAGTACTTAAGAATTAAAGATGAGGAGTTGTGTTAAAAGCATCTAAAAAGTAGGGGGGTGTCATTCTTATTTTTATAATGTAACTCGATGAATCGCTTTTAATTTAGCCACTGAAATTTTATCCAATAAAAAAGCACCGTAAATGGTGCTTATAAAAAAATATGTTTGTAATGATCTGGCAGAAGTAAATGTGTATGTGTAAATTAGTAAGAACTTCTACTTCTACTCGTAATTGACATACATTATCAACGACTTAACGTTGCTATATTACTTACTACCTACTTACTACGATAAGTAATACGACCCTTAGTCAAATCATAAGGAGTTAGTTGAACTGTTACCTGATCACCAGTAAGAATTCTAATGTAGTTTTTGCGCATGCGACCAGAGATATGAGCATTTACTTTGTGCCCATTTTCAAGTTCAACAATAAATGTAGTATTAGGTAGTGTTTCAACTACTGTTCCTTCCATTTCTATACTTTCTTCTTTTGCCATGCTATTTAAACTACTGTGTTATTTGAGAAACGCCGTATTATCCATTACCTGCCGTAATAAACAAGGTTTTTCTATGCATTATAGTGGACCATACAAAACCTAGTATTAACGGCGATTATGATGTGCATAATCGACTGATAACACCTATCATATGTCCGATTATTTAAAAAACAAGGAAAGCAATATGCAGTTTGCCGCAGTGTTTCCCGGTCAGGGATCGCAATCACTTGGTATGTTAACGGATTTAGCCGCTCAACATACTGAAATAAAAGAAACATTTGGTGAAGCTTCTGATATCTTAAGCAAAGATTTATGGCAGATGACTAGCGCCGATTCTGATGAGGCAATCAATCAGACAATCAATACACAACCGTTAATGCTAACAGCAGGTGTTGCTGTTTGGAGAATATGGCAAAAAGTGGGGGGGTGTGCTCCTGTTGCTATGGCTGGCCATAGTTTAGGTGAATATACGGCATTAGTTGCCAGTGGTGCATTAGATTTTGCTGATGCCGTTAAGTTGGTATCGACACGAGCTCATTTAATGCAAGAAGCGGTGCCTGTTGGACAGGGAGCAATGGCTGCTATTTTAGGGTTAGAAGATAGTCAAATTATTGAAATATGTTCAGGTTTAGCTAGCGTTGGCATTGTTGAAGCGGTTAATTTTAATTCTCCTGGACAAGTCGTTATCGCTGGAGAAACTAAAGCAGTCGATGCGGCAATAGAAAAGCTATCTGAAGCAGGTGCTAAACGCGCAATTAAATTGGCTATGAGTGTGCCGTCACATTGCAGTTTGCTTAAAGAAGCGGCAAGTGAATTGAGCCAAGCTTTATCAGAAACTACGTTTGCTGATGCCAAATACCCCGTCATTCAAAATGTGGCTGCAGTAAATAACGCATTGGTTATAGATCGACAAACAGCTTTGTCAGAGCAACTTTATAAACCGGTACTTTGGGTTGATTGTATTAACAATTTAGCTAAAGACTATACCGCTGATACTATTATTGAATTTGGACCAGGAAAAGTACTCTCTGGCTTGAATAGACGTATTAATCGCCAATTAGGCAGTGTTTGCATCAGTGATATTGCTTCTTTAGAAAAAGCGTTATCCATGTGTCATGCTTAATCAATTTAGCTGAAAATCTATTAATGCAGTTTTAAAAAAAGCTATTAATATTAAATGTAAAAGAAAGAAGGAAATTTAAATGATTAATTTAGATGGGCAAGTTACTTTAGTCACTGGTGCTAGCAGAGGCATCGGTAGAGCTATTGCAGAATCCTTAGGTAAAGCAGGCGCAACGGTAATAGGTACCGCGACAAGCGAGAGCGGCGCCACCGCAATTTCGGCATATTTTAAAGCAGCTGGAATAAATGGTGTGGGTAAAATGTTAAATGTAACCGATACTGATTCAATCGATACTGTATTAAAAGAAATCACTACAGAATACGGAGCAATCACCGTTTTAGTTAATAATGCCGGTATTACTCGCGACAACTTAATGTTACGAATGAAAGAAGAAGAATGGTCTGACATTATGACGACGAATCTAACTTCCGTATTTAGACTGAGTAAGGCTTGTTTAAAAGGCATGATGAAAGCACGTCATGGACGTATTATTTCTATCTCCTCGGTTGTTGGTGCAACTGGTAATGCAGGGCAAGCTAATTATGCTGCCGCAAAAGCCGGCGTGGTTGGTTTTTCTAAGTCATTAGCTCAAGAAATAGGCTCAAGGGGGATCACGGTTAATGTTGTGGCACCTGGTTTTATCGATACGGATATGACACGTGAGCTTCCTGAAGAGCAGCGAAAAAATCTAATGAGCAACATACCTTTAGGAAAATTAGGTGAAGCTGAAGATATTGCTAACGCTGTTTTATTCTTAGCTTCAGATATGGGTTCGTATATCTCTGGGGAAACATTGCATGTGAATGGCGGCATGTATATGTCTTAACTTTATCAAAACGGGCAAAATGGACCCTAAATTAGGGTCTTTAAAAATAGAGCAAATGCTCCATATACTTAAACTGATTTTTAATCAATCAGAGCTTTTAAATTAATTGAATAGCGCCTTTAAATTCTCTACAATAACCCTATTATATGTACAGTTCGTATATATTATTTTAAATTACAAGGAATTAGAAATATGAGTGATATTGAAACACGCGTTAAAAATGTCGTAGTTGAGCAATTAGGCGTTGAAGAATCTGAAGTTACAAACGCAGCCTCTTTTGTTGATGACCTGGGCGCGGACTCATTAGACACAGTTGAGTTGGTTATGGCTCTTGAAGAAGAGTTTGGAACTGAGATTCCTGACGAAGAAGCGGAAAAAATTACGACTGTTCAATTAGCTATCGATTACGTTAATAACAATCAAGCTGCTTAAGCTACAGTAATACTTAAAAAAGATACTGCAAAAACCGCAGGACTATTACGCTTTCAATTATTTTTGAGCATTTTAGTCTCTGCGGTTTTTTCATATTACGCTTACAATTTTAGATTTAGAAAAAGGATATTCAAGTGTCAAAACGTCGAGTAGTGGTAACGGGATTAGGAATTGTTTCACCAGTTGGATCTCAGCTGGAAAAAGCATGGAAAAATATTACTGAAGGTGTCAGTGGTATAAACAAGATTCCACCCGAATTATTCGATGCGACAGATTTTTCAGTCAAAATTGCTGGAAATGTTGATGACTTCAATGCGGCAGACTACATTACACCCAAAGATCAAAAGAAGATGGATCCATTCATCCACTATGGAATTGGAGCGGGTACCGATGCTATTAGAGATTCTGGTATCGAAATTACAAATGAAGTATCAGAACGATTTGGCGTTATCGTTGGCTCCGGTATTGGTGGTGTTGGAACCATTGAAAAAAATAGTAAAGCATTCATAAACGGTGGCCCGAGAAAAATTTCACCGTTCTTTGTACCTAGTACGATTGTAAATATGGTTGCAGGTAATTTATCGATTATGCATGGCCTTAAAGGGCATAACATGTCTCCAGTCTCTGCCTGTGCTACTGCTACTCACAGTATTGGGGATGCCGCTCGAATGATCAGTTATGGCGATGCCGAAGTGATGCTTGGTGGTGGAGCAGAAATGTGTTCTACACCTTTAGGTATTGGTGGCTTTGCTGCGATGCGAGCCTTATCAACACGAAATGATGATCCATTAGCCGCTAGTCGCCCTTGGGATAAGGACCGAGATGGTTTTGTCTTAGGTGATGGTGCTGGTGTATTAGTCCTTGAAGAATATGAGTTTGCAAAAGCACGGGGTGCTGATATTTACTGTGAACTTGTTGGATTCGGAATGAGTAGTGATGCTTTCCATATGACATCTCCATCAACGGATGGTGAAGGTGCCGCTCGCTGTATGAATCATGCGCTTAAAGATGCTGGTTTAAATGCAGAGGATGTTGATTATATCAACGCCCATGGTACTTCTACTCCGGCAGGTGATGTTGCCGAAACAAATGCGATTAAACGCGCTATGGGTAACCATTCAAGTAATGTTGCCGTAAGCTCAACAAAATCTATGACGGGACATTTATTGGGTGCAGCTGGTGGCATTGAAGCTGTATTTAGCGTCTTAGCAATACGCGACCAAATATTACCTCCGACAATAAACCTTGATAATCAGGATCCTGATTGTGATCTCGACTATGTGGCTAATACGGCTAGAGATGCAAAAATTGATGTTTCGATGAGTAACTCATTTGGTTTTGGTGGTACTAACGGTACTTTGATCTTTAAGAAGATTTAAAGTATTCATTTATTACTCTTACTAGTGTTTTTACTAGTAAACCACCGAATTGAACCACTGTTTATTTCAAAAAGTGGGGGGGTGTCCTGCGACTTAGCTCAAGAACCTAATACGACAGGCTCAACAGAACTGTCATTTTTATTGATTAATGTAATTTTAATCTTAAAAATCTACCCAGAAAATAGGACTTATTCATCGTGAGATTTATTTTTAAGTACCTGATACCGCTTATTTTAGTTATTTCATGTGCTATTGCTTTCTACGTTTATAATCAATTTGAAAACTTTAAAATATCAGAACTTGAACAGGAAGTTGCTAGCTTTGAAATTAAAAAGGGCAGTAACATTCGGACGGTAGCGCGGAACCTTCAAAAACAAAAAATCCTAATAAATAATAGTTTGATTGAGCCAAAGTGGTTATTTATAGGTTTAGCAAAAATCACCAAACAAGATCATAATATCAAAGCGGGGGAGTATTCTTTAAAGCAAGGCTCCACCCCTATCCAATTATTAGAACTTTTCACTAGCGGTAAAACCATTCAGTATCAAACCCGCATACCTGAGGGGTTTAATTTTAAACAAATTGTAGAAATAATAAAAAACGATAAGAATTTAACTCAGACATTAAGTGATGATGACTATAAAGACATCATGTCTAAACTTAAAACGAAGTACCAACACCATCAGGCAGAGGGGTGGTTTTTACCCGATACTTATAGTTATCCACGTGGTACGACTGACTTACAGTTTTTACAACGTAGTCACAATGCAATGCTCAAAGAATTAGATAAGCACTGGCAGGAACGTAAAGTGTTTAAAGGGATTAACACTCCATATGATGCGTTGATTCTCGCCTCCATTATTGAAAAAGAGACGGGTGCACCAGCAGATAGAGGTAAAGTAGCTCGGGTATTTATCAATCGGCTTAACATAGATATGATGCTACAGACTGACCCTACTGTTATTTATGGAATGGGTGACATTTACAAAGGCAATATCCGCAAAAAAGACCTTAGGAAAGATACGCCTTACAATACCTATAAGCGTAAAGGCTTAACCCCAACGCCTATTGCAACTCCTAGCAAAGCAGCTATTGAGGCAAGCTTTCATCCTGCTGATGGCGATATGCTTTATTTTGTTGCTAAAGGTGATGGGTATTCCTACTTTTCAAAGACCTATGCTGAACATAAAAGAGCGGTTATTAAGTACCTTCTCAATGGCAAGGCAAAAAAATACCAAGGCGATAAGTGAATAATTCACCGAAAAATATAGAACAAACCAAGGGTCTTTTTATTACTTTTGAAGGCGTTGAAGGTGCTGGAAAAACGACCAATATTGAGTATATTGCTGAAAAAATTAAAGCAGCGGGTCATGAGATACTTTTGACTCGTGAACCCGGTGGAACTGAATTAAGTGAAGCTATCCGTGAATTATTGATTTCTAAAGAATATCCAGAAATGCATATCAATACGGAGCTGTTATTAATGTTTGCTGCTCGTTCTGAGCATTTAAATAAAAAAATATTACCTGCGATTGATGCCGGAAAATGGGTTTTATGCGATCGTTTTACTGATGCAACTTTTGCCTATCAAGGTGGCGGCAGAGGTATTTCTGAAACCAATATTTCGATTCTTGAAGATTTAGTACAAGGGCCGCTTAGACCTGATTACACCTTTTTATTCGATCTAAATGCTGAAATTGGTTTGGCAAGAGCCAGAAATAGGGGTGAAACAGATCGCTTTGAACAGCAACATATAGATTTTTTCAATCGTGTTAGAGCTAAATACCTGACAATGGCTGAGGCTCAAAAGCAACGTTATCGGATCGTAAATGCCGAACCTAATCTTGATATGGTACAACAACAAATAAGCCTATTGCTTTCAGAAATACTATAATTACATAATGCCAAATTCAGTTACCCCAGACACCAAAATTGATAATTTATCTACACATGAATTTCCTTGGCATAACAGTACTTGGCAACAATTCATAAAAGCTAAAGCAAATAATAAACTACCACATGCGATACTACTTTCTGGAGAGGAGGGCATTGGTAGGTTTTCATTAGCTAAAAGAATGGCAAAGGCTCTAATGTGTATTAATTCATCATCTACCGCTGATGATGCTTGTCATACATGTAAATCGTGTAAAACTTTTAGTTCAAATGCTAACCCTGATTATACCCAA
>CALFUP010000075.1 GCA_937929875.1 uncultured Cocleimonas sp.
AATGGATACTCGTTACCATCTTCCCATTTGATAGTCTCACCAGATGAAAGAGTTGAACGTGTAAGGATTTTAAAGTCACTCGCAAGATCTTGAAAAACCACTTGGTTGTAGTCTGGATGTATTTCTGGCTTCATTGGAAGACACTCTCTTTGTTTTAGTTATCACTCATATAACAATAAAGTTGAGTAATAAAATTAATATTGTGTTCGATAAAATCGAAGAGCGGGGATTCTAACAGAATTCCCGCTCATATCTCAAGCTATTTATCGCTTAGTTCGTTTATTAAAAAATCCCTTCTTCAAGACAGATAAATGTGCCATTAGGGCGTATTTCTATATTGGTATTGCCGACACAAGATTCTGGTGGTATCACTTCAACAGAAATAACATTATCCATTATCCAGTTCTCATTAGGATCAAAAGCGTTCTGAACCGTATAAGTTTGCGAATTAAATATACCATCCACTAACTCTTGCCCAGAGGCCACACCTATACTAATCAAACCCTCTGCGTTAATACCGCCAGAATTCTCAACAAGTCCCGTAGCTAGTACAAATCTACGGTGCCCGTAGGAACCATTAGTGTCATCTTTATCATCATATAACCAGGCATACACTGCTCTTGCTACTGGCTCATGTATAACAGGAAAGGCGCTGCTTGAGGAAATTGACTGCCAAGCTAGGTTCTCAGAAAATTGAAAAAAGTCTGCATTTTGATTCACACCAGATTCCATAACTCCTGCATCTGATAATCGTTGCTTAGGGGTATTACCATCTGCGGTATGAGAGAATGCATTATTCTCTCTTAAAAACTCTGCAAAATACTGTGAAGGATTGGTCTCGTTAAACACAGATTCAATTCCCTCATAAGGTCTTATATTACGCACACATCGTTCACTATTAATGAGGAACAAAGCTTTTTCAGCATCAGAATAGCTATTCCAAACAGCTTGAGAAGGCATAATTAATCCCTTATAACCTGATGTAAAGTCTATAGCTCTTGCTCCATTAAAAGCATCTTCGATATCACTGACGGTAAGAGGGGCGAATGCCAAACTTTCAGGCCAAGGAGTATCATTCAGTCCATTTATTATGAAATTATCTTCAAACGAATTTTCGGTGATAACAGTTGCTCCACAAGCACCGACTGCTACCTGCTGATCGATGATTATCACTGTACGAGTCACTTGATCCGCTGCATTACCTGCGGCATCAGATACGTTGTATGTAATATTGAACGTTGTGCCTGGCTCATTATTACTGTTAACAGTGTCTCCACCAATAACAACACTTAGGTCGGTATCTCGATTATCTAAGACTGTTGCTCCTCGTTCGGTATATGTTCCACCTACAGCCACTTCAACGTTCGCATCGCCGACTAGTGTTATTACAGGCGCTTCTTCATCTGCCGCTTCTATAATTGTTACTGTACGAGTCACTTGATCCGCGGCATTGCCTGCGGCATCAGATACGTTGTATGTAATATTGAACGTTGTGCCTGGCTCATTATCACTGTTAACAGTGTCTCCACCAATAACAACACTTAGGTCGGTATCTCGATTATCTAAGACTGTTGCTCCTCGTTCGGTATATGTTCCACCTACAGCCACTTCGACGTTCGCATCGCCGACTAGTGTTATTACAGGTGCCTCTGTATCAGGCTCGATCACATCGGTGACATTAATGGTAACTGTTGCCGTGGAAGTCTCCAAGCCATCACTGACACTGAAAGTAAAACTATCTTGACCGGCAAAGTCAGCAACAGGGGTATAACTTACAACAGGTCCAGTACCCGTGAGTGAACCGCTAGGTGCAGAGACAATACTATAAGTGAGAACATCAAAAGGATCGGCATCGATACCTACAAGAGTTATTGTATTCCCACTGGTATCCTCATCAAATGTTACTGTTTGGTTTTGTGCTACAGGGGCTTCATTTGACACTATAATAGTCAAGTCTCTAGTAATCGTACGATTAAACTCGTCTACAAAACTAAGCGTCAATGAATATTGCCCAGGTGCAGTCAAGTCAACCACAGACACATCAAAGGTTGGCTCCCCTTGTATTAGTACTCCATTCGAATCTACGACGTCTGTTACAAACTGAACTCCCGCAATAAACTCTGAGACAGCGATATTTCTTGGTGCTAAGAAAGTGCTAGGTACAGGGGCATCTTGGTAAAAAATAATTCTATAGTCATCTGGTAGTGCAGGCGTCACTCTAACGTTGCGTGTAACTGGTATCGCTTCATTTTCAGACAAATCAATAGCCATATAGGTAACAACATAATCACCAGGAGTAGTCATATCAAGACTAGAAATATCAACAGTATGCTCTAATTCAGTATCGTAGTTATCCAAAACAGTCACACCTGGGTCTGGATATGGAAGGTCACTTCCTGAACTAACCGCTTCGATTATTTGTGGATTCGTGCCGAGCAGCTCAATTGTAGGCGCTGTAGTATCAACTACATTCACCGAACGGTTTGCTGTACTAACATTTCCCGCAGCATCAGTTGCGGTATAGGTCACAGTATATTCACCCAACATGTTAAAATTAATGTCATTACTTGAACTCACTTCAACTGGACCATCAACAACATCTGTAGCAGTTGCGCCAGCATCTTCATAGGTACTGCCTACTTCGATCAATACTTGAGACTCTGCATTATTTACTGAAATAACTGGGGGGGTGTCATCAACTTCACCTATATCATCAGTGTTCACCCATATTGGTAATTGCTGCATATCACCATTGTTAGGTGGGTTTGATGCACCATTTGCTGATAAGTTCTGCGAGAGAGCTTGTAATAAATTATCGCCATTACCTGCTATTGCAATCGCAGCAAAAGCCGCTGATCCAACACCATCAAACTGCGCATTATCAGCAAAGTCATCACTTAAAGCTTGTAAGCTAGTAGCATCACCACCTGTAGCAAGGAAGCTACCCGTAAATAATAATAGGTTTGCGTTATCTTGACGGTACCTTCCAGTACCCGTTGTTAAACTTAATTGCTCAACACCACGGTTTATGTTTCTAGTCACTCGACTTAAACCAAAGACATTTCTCATTTCTGATTGAGTATCACGCCACGCGTTATATCTATTTTGTCCATCAGCCACTCTCTGCCTAATGCGAGCTGCCGCTATGTGCGTAAATAAATTTATATTTGCTGTATCGTATCTACGATTTTTATTCGTTATCGCATTTAATGTTAAAGACCCTGAACTATCAGCGCCTGATAACTCATCAAAGTATTGACCCGTAACCACTAACTCTGTCCAACCACTCCAAGAAATCCTATTGACTGAAAAACGTCCTTGGGTATTAGTAACTTGAGTATTTATTGTAGAGGACCCTATTGGTGAAGCAGTAGAATCTAATTCTGATGAACTGATTGCAGAACCTGGCTTAAATGGTCCTTTTTGAGCGGAACCTGTAATATTACAAGCTGTAAGTGTTAGGGATAATGCTGCAAGAAAGAGGGTTTTAAATATCATAATAGGGGGAAGTCCTTTAACATTTGCGGTGTTTAACGTCAGTCGATTCAAAAATAGATACTATCGATAGTTATTTTTGATGAGTAGTTATACCAGATAATTTCAATGCTTTCATTCTTATCTTTTATATTTACTGACTATCAGTGGAAGTTTCGGATTCGATGGGATTAACTAATTGATGCCAATTAGCTCTTATGCGTATATATTTATTTTTACATTCAGAAACATTAAAAAAAGGTAAGGGTTTGCACAGCTTTATTTTAATTTATGCACCTAACAAATTTAAATGTTTTACCTTATGGTAAGTTAACGCCAATAGTAGACAATGATCAAGCTCTTCAGGAATCGCCCCAGACACATCCAATATAATGGCTCGATTCCCATCAAAAACAAAAGTGCTTGGATATAACTCTTTAAAGGTATCAACCAGTTTACTTTTGCAATTGAAATAGATACCGTATTTATTCGGGCTAGATTTTTTCCATGCCATTCTAATTGTGCTTGCTGATTTAGCCAAATAACTTGGCTCACCCCATTTTAACGCTTCTTCAATATCTCCGATTTCTGGGTGTTCTTTTGCCAATTCAAATATAATTTCTCGTATTGTTAATATTTTAGCTTGGATATTTCTTGGATAGAGCTGTAGCGTGTCTCTCACGTCAATGTTGTTGATATCCTCTAATCGTTTATCTTTTGAACTCATATGAATAATAAATTCCTAAATTAATGCATTTAAATCAAAACCACTTTGCTTTTGATAAGTTTAAATAAACCTATCAAAGATATATTGAATGCAAAAACACTCAAAAAGTAGGGGGGTGTCATTTTTTATCTACCTTACTACTTTTTTTACGTGCTCTGGGATGCGCTTTATCATAGACATTCGCAAGGTGCTGAAAATCTAGATGCGTATAGATTTGCGTTGTACTGATATCCGCGTGGCCCAACAACTCTTGAACTGCGCGTAAATCACCCGATGATTCCAAAATATGACTTGCAAACGAATGTCGTAATTTGTGTGGATGTATTTCTTGCTCTAAGCCCTGCTTTTTTCGCCAATAATTTAATCGCTGTTGAATGGAACGTGTACTTATTCGCGTTCCTCGCTTACTAACAAACAAGGCTATTTCTTCCAGTTTTGCCATCTCTGTTCTTTTTGCAAGCCACAGATTTATCGCCTCGACTGCCTTTCTTCCAACGGGCAAAAGTCGTTCTTTGTTGCCTTTACCGATTGCGCGTAAGCTTTTCTCAGTAAGATCAATACTATCTAAATTCAAATTTACCAATTCAGACAAGCGTAGACCAGATGAATAAAACAATTCCATAATTGCTCTATCGCGTATTGCGAGAATGCTATCAGCAGGGATATTTAACAGCTGCGTAAGCGCATCCGTATCTAAGGTATCGGGTAACTTTTTTGCTGCTTTTGGGGCACGAATATCTAGTGCAGGATTATTTTTGAGCAATCGTTTTCGAATTAGGAAATTATAGAAACTTCTCAATGATGAGAGTTTGCGTTGCAATGTGTGACTTCCCAAACCTTGTCTATGTTGTGTTGCGACCCAGTTTCGAATATGTAGATTATCGGCATCGAGTAAACTTTCGGTTCCAATATTAGAACCGAGTTCATTCTTTTTAAGCCAATCTTGAAATTGTTTTAAGTCGCGTAGGTAGCTACTCAGGGTATGCGAAGAGTATTGCTTTTCGTATTGTAAGTAATCTGTGAACTGCTGAATATATGAAATTGCTTGATTCACAATAGCCTCAGCGGAGTTATAAAGAACGAGTTAGTAAAAAAGCACGTTCTCAAAAAATTAAAGTTCTATGACTTTGTATGATAAGTAATACTAGTAGCAATAAGCTCACCGAGGTGACTGATAAATACTGTGCCCATGCCAGGATGAAAACGTGACTCGTCAATACTACCTAAGGCTAAAATACCGAGCTTCTCTGCTCCAGATAGCGGCACTAATGCGGTTGAATTAACAAGATCTGCGTTTTTACCAAACAAAAAGCTTTGTTGTATATCGTTTAAGCGGCCACAAATAGGTCTTTTGCTTTCAAATAAATTATCGAAGCTTTTTAGTTTTTTGTTAGTAGGATCAACAAAATGCATGGTGTCATCACCACCAATAATTTTTAGCGTGACAAAATCAGCATTAAAGTCTTCACGTAAAACTTCTTGGCAGGTCGCGATAACATCATCAATTCCATCTGCACGCATTAACTCTAAAGTGAAACGTTGCAAACGAGTTACAATTTGCTCATTACCGCGAGCGGTACGAATTAAGCCATTTAACTGCTCTTCTAAATCACGACTTTTTTCTCGCAAAATTGCGACTTGTCGTTCGATTAATGAAGCAGTACCGGCACCATGAGGAACTTGAATAGTAGCTAACAAGTCAGAATGACGCTGAAAGAAATCAGGGTGTGAACTGAGGTATTTAGCAATGATACTTTCATCCATCATTGCATCAGCAATAATAGAATCATTTTCTTTATCGTTTTGATTGCTAAGTTCGTTGCTTCCTTCTGAACCCATTCTCATTTCCTTTGATAATAAATATGTTACTTTTTTAATTTAATTTTACAGGGTATTTAAAGTGTAAGTTTACCTTTAAACACGGTCGTAGCTGACCCCGTCATCATAACTGGATTTTTATCACCTGCCCAGTGAATTGATAAGTTGCCACCTAGCAATTGAGTCTCTACTGTTTCATCAAGCAAACCTTGTATTCTCCCAGCTACTACCGCAGCGCAGGCTCCGCTTCCACAAGCTTGAGTCTCACCAACACCTCTTTCATAGACACGCAGTTTCACATTAGCGGTATCAATGATTTGCATAAATCCGACATTTACAGAGTTCGGAAAACACTTATGATTTTGCAAAGCCTTACCAATTTTTTCGACCTCAGCATTATTAACATCATCAACTAAAATAACGGCATGCGGGTTGCCCATTGATATTGCACTAAACGAAAGAGCTTCATCATCAATCTTTACAGTATAGGAAGTCTGACTTTGATCTGCCTGAAAAGGAATATCCTTTGGAGTCAAAATAGGTGCTCCCATGTCAACAGTCACCTCACCATTTTCTTGCAGTCTCAGCACGATTCGACCGTTACTTGTTAAAACAGCAATTTCATTCTTTGTCGTTAAGCCTTCATCGTAGACAAACTTCGCAAAACATCTTGCGCCATTGCCACATTGCTCAACTTCGCTGCCATTATTATTATAAATTCGGTATCTAAAATCGGCATCTGCGCTTTCAGAATTTTCAACCAGTAATAATTGATCGCAACCGATTCCAAAATGACGATCAGCAATAAACTGTACTTGACTAGCATCAAGTGTAATTTCTTGATTAATGGCATCAATGACGACAAAGTCATTACCTAAGCCATGCATTTTTGTAAATTCTATGTCCATTGGATAATTTGCGAGTGTTTCACTTTAAGAATAATAATAGTCTACAGTCTAAACTAGATTCTAGGTAGTTGATTTAAGATTAGAAAGCAAAGAATATAATAAGTGCAGAATGTCTGCTTAAATGTTATCTTCACATTAGTATATTATGTTTTACTTATATAGATGTAAAATATAATGCATTACATGATGTAAAAAGAATTTTATTTATATTATAGAAAGGAGAAAAGAATGGCTGAATTTAATGACGAGTTAGACGCACGTGGTCTAAGTTGCCCACTACCAATTTTACGAGCTAAAAAAGCGATCAATGCATTAGAAGCATCACAAACATTAAAAATTATCGCAACTGATCCTGGTTCTGTAAAAGACTTTGAAGCATTCTGCAAGCAAACAGGCAACGAGCTTTTATCATCTGAATCTGAAGGTGATGAATTCACTTTCTTCATAAAGAAAGGCGCTTAATTCGCTCGAAAGGTTTTATTCCAGTTTGAATAAGATCTATTTTAAAAAGCACCTCAGGGTGCTTTTTTTTTGTCCAAAGTTTATGATCAAGGCATGAAGAATAACCAAACTCATTTAAGTGCTTATCTATCGGAGCGAAAAAAACAGCATCTCTACCGCTCAGTAAAGACAAGTCAATCTGCACAACATCCAATAATGCAAATTGACGGTAAAGAATACTTAAATTTCTGCAGCAACGACTATTTAGGTTTGGCAAACCACCCTGACATTGTCACTGCATTCAAGCAAGCAGCGGATAAGTATGGTGTAGGCAGTGGCTCGGCTCATTTGATCAATGGCCATTCTATTGAACACCAGAAATTAGAAGAGTCGTTAGCAGAATTTACAGGTCGTGAAAAAGCGTTACTCTTTTCAAATGGCTATATGGCTAATCTGGGAGCTGTTAGTGCTTTATTGGATCGTGGTGACTTTCTTTATCAAGATCGCCTCAACCACGCATCTCTGATTGATGCTGGTTTGCTATCGAGAGCTAAAATGAAACGTTATAAGCATAACGATAACGATCATTTAAATACACTGTATGCTAAAGCTGAAAATCCATCTCAAAATAGCATGATTGTGACTGATGGCGTTTTTAGTATGGATGGCGATCAAGCCCCAGTTAAAGAACTTACTCAAACAGCCAAACAACAGCAAGCATGGTTAATGGTAGATGACGCTCATGGTTTTGGCGTGCTGGGTAAAACAGGCGCAGGACTACTCGAACAACAAAATTTGAATCAAAGCGATGTTCCCATTTTAATGGCAACATTAGGCAAGGCTTGTGGCACCTCGGGCGCTTTTATTTCGGGCAGTTCGGAACTCATTGAATACTTAATACAATCAGCGAGAACCTTCATTTACACTACTGCAATGCCACCAAGCATTGCGGCCGCAACATTAGTAAGCCTTAAAATAATCAGTAATGATAATTGGCGCCGAGAAAAGCTGACAGCTTTGATAACTCAGTTCAAACAAGGCATAAAGGAATTGGGCATTGAACTAATGCCATCAAACACACCTATACAACCTATAATGCTAGGTAGTAGCGAATTAGCACTAAAAGTAAGTCAAGAGTTAAACGATCAAGGTATACTTGTTACCGCTATTAGACCACCTACAGTGCCAGATGGATTTTCTCGGCTACGAATAACTTTTTCAGCTAATCATACTGAACAAGATGTTCAATGGCTTCTCAATGGCCTAGAAAAAGTATTTCAAAAAAACAAATAGGGTTTTATTCGATGTTCTTAACTGGTTTCATTAAGGTGAAATATTTTCAACCAAGTTTCAAGCACTTGGTAACTGCTTTAACATTGATTATTTTGTTGTTTGCTACAAACACTGCATTTGCGGAAAACCATGTAAAAAAAGAAACTACTGAAACAGATTTAGAAGCAGATAAAACTCAAACTCCGTTTTTCATTAAAGTACAAAAAGAGAGAGAACTTAGAAAACAAACTTTAGCGACCATACAAGACTTTGTAATTCTACAAGATCGTTTGCAAGAAGATAAAAACAAACTTGAGATTGAAGTTAAAGCAGCGAAATCTGAATCTGAAATAACGGATCTAAAAGCTCAGCTTAAAGGCATCGAAGACAGGCTGAAAGAAACCAAAAGTAACATTAAAAATATTGCAGCAGATACTGACCTTGATCTCCTAGACTCGTCAGAAGAAAAGCCCTTTGATCTTCAAAAAGAATTACTCTCATTGCTGGAACCTGCGCTTAAAGAAATGAAATACGCGACTAGTGATGTCCGAAAGAAATCGGATTTAAGAGAGAAAATAGCAGATTTTAGTAAAAGAGAACCCATAGTTAAAGAAGCATTAGAAAACATTTCCGATTTAAATAAAGATAATACAGACCCAAAAGTTGCAACCGCTCTAAAAGAAATGAATGACGATTTTTCTAATCAACTCGTTTTTATCCAGAGTGAAATCAAAGCCAAACAACTGCAATTAACAAAGATTGAAACGGAAGAGACTGATTTCCTTGATCAATCAGAGAGTTTTTTCAAGACATTTTTTGAGCGACGTGGCTGGGTATTAATTCAAGCATTGTTAGTTATCATTGGGATTTTGATATTTTCTCGCTTAACCGCAAAGCTACTCACTAGATTAAAAGGATATAAAGCGCAGTACCGAAGCGTACAACTTCGCGTTGTAGATTTAGCTCATCGAACAGGAACAATAATATTAATTATTATTGGCCCAATGGTCGTGTTTTACTTGGCAGAAGACTGGGTATTATTCAGTTTAGGGGTACTATTTTTAATTGCTTTTGCATGGAAATTAGGACAAGCAATACCGCGCTATTGGGCACAACTAGAGCTCTTTTTAAATGTTGGCCCCGTAAGAGAAGGGGAACGACTTGAACTCCATGATATCCCTTGGCTGGTCAAGAATATTAATATGTACTCAGTTTTAGAAAATCCTGTAGCTGATCTCACATTACGTTTAGACATTAATGACTTGGTAGAGTTGCGCTCACGTAAGTGCGGCAATGGAGAGCCATGGTTCCCCTGTAAAAAAGGTGACTGGGTTATCTTAAAAGACGGCTTACGGGGCAAAGTAATAGGCATTTCGCTAGAATTAGTGCAACTGGTTCAACGGGGTGGCTCAGTTACTACTTACAAAATGGAAGATTTTTTGGCCTTATCTCCGTTAAATATGGCTAAGAGTTTCCGCCTTAAAGAAACCTTTGGTATCGCTTATAAACACCAACATGACAGCACCACAAAAATTGTTCAAAAATTGAAACATATTATTAATCAACGCGCGATAGACGAGGGATATACTGGTGTTATCCAAAGCATAAACGTGGAGTTTGAATCTGCCGCTGATTCATCTTTGAATTTAGTTGTAATTGCTGACTTCAAAGGGGATGCCGCGGATATTTCAAATCGTTTAAGAAGGTCAATTCAGCGTTGGTGTGTAGAAGCAGCAACCGATAACGATTGGGAAATCCCTTTCCCGCAGATGCAATTACATGCAGAAAAGTTATTCCAAGAATAATTGAATCCAACACCACTTAAAGTAGAATTAAAAGCACACCCCCCCACTTTTTGATGATATTTAAACGATGTAGTTAGACAAAATTTCTATTTAGATAAAAATCATGGTTATAGATGATTTGGTTACGGCTTGTGCTAATGTCTATTGCTTAGTTCATCGACCCATCTAAATAAACACTAATACGTATAATTCACTCAATAAACCAAACTCGTTAAACACACCATATACAAAAAATACTTATGAAATATTCAGATCTACGTGACTTTATTGCCCAACTAGAATCTCAAGGCGAACTCAAACGAATCACCACCGAAATCGACCCATACCTTGAAATGACAGAAATTTGTGATCGAACGTTGCGTGCCGGTGGCCCTGCTTTATTGTTTGAAAACCCTAAGGGGTTTGACACACCAGTTCTGGGGAATCTATTTGGTACACCAGAGCGTGTAGCGATGGGCATGGGAGAAAGTTCAGTGAGCGCCCTTCGAGATGTGGGCACTTTGTTAGCCAGCTTAAAAGAACCCACTCCACCAAAAGGCATTAAAGACGCCCTGCAGTCAATTCCAAAATATAAAAAAGTCTTGGATATGGCTCCTAAGAAAATTAAGAATGCCGCCTGCCAAGAATTTGTTATTGAAGGCGACGATGTTGATCTATCTAAATTACCTATTCAAACATCATGGCCAGGTGATATTGCTCCGTTAATTACATGGGGTTTAGTTATTACCAAAGGCTCACGCAAGCCACGTCAAAACTTGGGTATATATCGACAGCAAGTTATCGGAAAAAACAGAGTTATTATGCGTTGGTTATCGCATCGTGGTGGCGCTCTTGATTTTCGTGATTGGCAAGAGACAAACCCTGGTGAGCCGTTCCCCATAACAGTGGCTTTAGGTGCTGACCCAGCGACTATTTTAGGCGCTGTTACACCTGTTCCTGATACATTATCTGAATATGCTTTCGCAGGTTTACTTCGTGGCTCACGGACCGTAGTAACAAAATGTTTAGGCAATGATTTACAAGTACCTGCTTCAGCTGAATTTGTCCTGGAGGGTTTTCTCTACCCAGATGACATGGCAGACGAAGGTCCTTATGGCGACCATACTGGATATTATAATGAGGTAGAAAGATTCCCAGTCTTCACCATTGAACGTATAACCCATCGTAAAGACCCTATTTACCATAGCACCTACACAGGAAGACCACCTGATGAGCCCGCAATGCTGGGAGTCGCTTTAAATGAAGTTTTTGTACCTATTCTACAAAAACAATTCCCAGAAATTACTGATTTTTATCTGCCGCCTGAAGGCTGCTCCTATCGCCTTGCGGTAGTTAGTATGAAGAAACAATATCCCGGTCATGCCAAGCGCGTAATGATGGGCGTATGGTCTTTTTTACGTCAGTTCATGTACACCAAATTCGTGATTGTTGTCGATGACGATATCAACACACGCTCTTGGGATGATGTGATTTGGGCAATGACTACCCGTATGGACCCTGCCCGAGATACCACAACCATCGAAAATACCCCAATTGACTATTTAGACTTTGCTTCACCCGTATCAGGTTTGGGCTCAAAAATGGGCTTTGATGCAACCAATAAGTGGCAAGGGGAAACCAGCAGAGAATGGGGTGAGCCAATTGTTATGAGTGAAGATGTAAAACAAAGGATCGATAGCATTTGGGATGACCTCGGAATTATTTCTAATGAATGAGTCATGACTAGGACATCAATGGATGTCCTAGTTATCATATAAATAGTTAATACTAGTTTTCCACTCCCTCTGCTTTAGTAATTACCGTTTTCTTTGTCTCTCAGAATTTTCCTTAAGCTTCCCTTAAGCCAAAATATGTAATACTCTGTGTAATAGTAAGAATTAATTAAATTTTTACATAATAATAAGAACAAATTCAGCTTTGTTTAATTGGCTTTAATAGATAAATAATAAAAAACAGAAGCTTTTAATCAAACGGTCTTAAAATTTAATAGGTATAAATATGAAATTTGAGAAAATACTTCTCATTTCACTGAGTTTTTTCGTTTCTGTGTTTTTGCCTTTACAGGCAGCTGAAAAATTAGAGTCACTAGAGGCTATCTGGAATTCTGAAGCACTTCAGAACACTGTGGTCGCGCCAAGCAAACCCAATTCAAACAAAGTCACTCATGCTCAGAGGCAAAAAATTGCTGCGGCCAGACAAAAACTTAAGCGTGAAGCTTTAGCAAAACAACGTGCACAACAGGCACGAAAACAAGCGATTGCACGTAACAAAAACACACAAGCAACCACCTCAAATACACTAAGCCAACAGGCCTCTAAAAAGTTAGCAGATGCGAAATTAGCTAAACAACGAAAAATCTGGAAAGCAAAATGGGAAGCAGAGCAAAGAGCAAAAAAGCAGGCGCTTGCTAATAAAAACAATCAAAACCAAATTAGAAGAGCGGCTAAAACTTCAAACAAACTCCAGAAAAAAACAAATAATAACCAGATTAATTTAAGCTCTGCTGAACTAGCTTTAGCAACACCTAAGCCTGTTTGGAATAAAACTAAACAAGCAGCACCAAAGCCATTAACTAGAGCGCAATATCAATGGAGATGGAAGCAAGAACAACTAAAAAAGCAGCAACTTGCCAAAACGAAATCAGCAAATCCTTCGTTTACTAATAGGAATGCTCAGAAATATGCGAGTAATTCAGCTAAAAAACTAGCCCTGCCAAAGCAATCCCACACTACTTTTAAACAAAACAAACACAAAGCCATCCTAAGCTCTTTACCACATTCAGTTAAAAGTAAATTAAACGCTGCTAAACTGAACAGCTACGGGATGAGTGCTTATGTTAAGGCTGTTAACTCACCAAGACCCTTACTAGGACACCAAGAACAAACCTCTCGTGTACCGGCATCAGTAATGAAATTAATTACCTCATATGCTGCATTAGGTACGCTAGGTCCAAAATATCGCTGGCCATTAGATGTACTCACTACGGGCCCCGTTCGAAACGGCACACTGCAAGGTGATCTTATTGTTAAAGGTTATGGCTCACCAGAATTTAACCAAGCAGAACTCCGCAAAGTATTGCAAGGAATAAAACGTAAAGGTATCCGCAACGTTAACGGCCGCGTGGTTTTTGATAACAGTTACTTTAATGTAGGTAAGCAACCATCATTTGATGGAAAATCTCAGTCAGCTTATAACGCTCAGCCAGATGCATTGCTATACAACGAGCGTATTAACAGCTTTCAAGTACGTGCTAGAGGCAAAAGAGTGCATGTTTCAACGACTACTCCAACGCATAATTTAAAAATTGTTAATCGCATGAAAAAAACACGCCGTGGATGTCGTCCACGTATTGGGGTTTCTCGTAAAGGAGCGCAAACAGTCGTGACCTTTAGCGGCCGTTTTTCTAGTCGCTGCGGTACTCGTACATATAGCCGTGTCATCAGCCGTCCTGCAGAAATGATATATGGTGCGATGAGATCAATGTGGAAGCGCGATGTGGGTGGTAAATTAAACACTCGCTTTGCCGTTGGAAGAGCGCCTGCTAACGCAAAACCTTTGTTAAGAACGTACTCACGTACTTTGGCTGAGATATTACCAACAATAGATAAAGACAGTAACAACGTTATGGCTCGTCAAGTTATGCTAACCATTGGCGCAAGAGTTAATGGACAAGGTACACAGCGTGCAGGAGCAAATGCAATAGGTAGCTGGTTAGTTTCTAGAGGTTTAAATTTCCCAGAATTACGCATTGAAAATGGTTCCGGTCTAAGCCGACATGCTCGTATAAGCGCACGCCATGTGGGTGATTTATTGATGGATGCTTATCGCAGTCCCTATCGAAATATTTTAATGCAATCACTGGCTATAGCGGGTGTTGATGGAACCATGAAACGTCGTTTAAAAGGCTCACGAGTCCGTGGCAGAGGCTTCTTTAAAACAGGCACTTTACGTGACGTTAGAAGTATCGCAGGATATGTTAAAGCAGCTGATGGAAAAACCTACGTCATGGCGATTTTACATAATGATCCTAAAGCAAGGAGTCGAGGATTAGCGGCGCATGATAAATTAATTGAGTGGGTTTATTCTGGTGGTCGTCAACAGCTGGCAATGAAATAAGCTGACATAAGTTACAACTGTAACAAGATTAGAATCTTTTTCTAATTCAAAATAAAAAACTATCAAAAAAGTAGGGGGGTGTCATTTTTCACCCCTCACTTCGTAATAAATAACAGCCTTTACGCTTTAAACTTACCCTTGTTCAATCTATCCACTTCCATTGTTTCTATCTCTCTAGCACCGGAAACCACAATATCGGGATTCGGCACGTAATCTAATTCTGGATTCTTATCGTTATAAGGTACGCTGTTCAAAATCACTCTTAAAACGTTCAAGCGAGCTGCGTGCTTATCATTTGAACGAATAATTGTCCAGGGAGCTGAAGAGGTGTGTGAACGCTTTAACATTTCGTATTTTGCATTAGTAAATTCATCCCAATGATCTTGTGCTTGAACATCCACTTCGGATAACTTCCATTCGCGTAAAGGGTCTGTTTTACGTCTGTTAAAACGTGATGCTTGTTCGCTTTTGGTCACACTAAAGTAAAACTTAAGCAATATGGTTCCTTGCCTTACTAAGTCCTTTTCAAAGCCAACCACTCCTTTCATAAAGTTTTGATGCTCTTGTTGAGTACAAAACCCTAACACAGGCTCTACCATAGCTCGGTTATACCAACTTCTGTCAAACAAGACCATCTCCCCACCACGAGGGAATTCTGTAACATATCGCTGAAAATACCATTGAGTTCGTTGCTCTTCAGTAGGTTTACCTAAAGCTACAGTGCGATAACGTTTTTCATTCATATAACGAGAAACTCGTCTAATCGTCCCTCCTTTACCCGATGCATCTCGACCTTCAAACAAGATAATCATGCGTTTATGAGTGTCTTCGAGATAGTTTTGCAGTGATATGAGCTCAGCTTGATATGGCTTTAACGCTTGTTCTTTTTGATAACGTTTTTGCGCTTTATTGCGGTTATTCTTAAGTTTATGAATTTCAGACTTTAAAGCCGCAATCTGTTCTTCAGGACTCTGGCTACTATTCATTGAATCAGTTGATTCCGACTGTAATTCCACAATAGTTTTTTTACCTTCATTCTTGTTATTATTAAGAGTATTTTTATTTTTTTCTGTCATTACTCTATACCTGTCTTTTATTCTTTGAGGTTGCAAAACGCACATCTATAGCTTCAGTGTAGTCAGCTGATTAATAATTACAAGTTAGGCTGACAGAATCTCTGTTAATTCCATAAAAACCTGAGCGATCAATGAATGAGTCATAAAAATTTAATCTGGTTTATAGCTTTAATGCTTGTGCTTAGTAGCCACTCAGGATTTTCCAGAGATATTGCAAAACCAAAGCTTATGTTAGCGAACGTTTATCACCAAGGATTAGATTTACATGATTATTGGGTCAGTGAAAAATACGATGGTGTTCGAGCTTTATGGGATGGTACACAATTCATTTCTAGAGGTGGAAACATCTATCATGCTCCTGAATGGTTTATTACTGACTTTCCCAAAGTACATCTAGACGGAGAGTTATGGATTTCTCGTCAAAGTTTTGAATTATTAGTCAGTACAGTTAGGGATAAAAAACCCGATAGTGAAGCATGGCGCAAAGTAAAGTTCATGGTTTTTGATCTTCCAAAGATCACTGACACATTTGATAATCGCTTAAAGCAACTAGCACAAATTATTGACTCAGCCAACATTCCTTGGCTGAACATTGTTCAACAAATCAAATTACAAAATCATGATGCTTTAATGAAGCATCTAAAAAAAGTTACTGATTTAGGTGCCGAAGGGCTTATGCTCCATAAAGGCTCATCTCAATACAGAGCAAAACGCAGTGGTGATTTATTGAAAGTTAAACCTTATCAAGATGCTGAAGCAATTGTCGTCGAGCACATCGCGGGCAAAGGTAAATACACAAATATGCTAGGCGCGATAAGGGTAGTTTTAGAAAATGGTGATACGTTTAAGATTGGTACTGGATTTTCTAATGCAGAAAGACAAAACCCACCAGAAATTGGCGCTGTTATTACTTACCAGTTTAGAGGTAAAACAAAGAATGGCATTCCAAGATTTGCTTCATTTTTGCGTGAACGTCTTGATGCTGAAAAGACACAATAAAAGGCTTACTTTGAAATAATTTTGCTTTCGTTACGAAGTGAGTGAATAAAAAAATACATTATCTTTTAAAGAAGCTAGTGATGCGATGTGATAATTTTTTCTCTTCTTGCATCTTCATAACGGCTTGGTAGGCGATCTGATTAATCGTTTGATCTGTTTCGCGATCGTAAACTTTATTGAAATGATCAAATTCAACTTCTATAGTTTTCTTATCGCGATTACTGAATAAACTTTCGATTAAAGGTAACTCACGAATACTTTCAGTAGTAACGCCTCGAGCCTTTTTATTTTCATCAAGATAGGTAGAGCCACTGGCCGTTCGACAGTCGCCATTTTCATCTACCAGATGAAAAACAATAGTTCCTGCCGTTTCAGATACTTGCTCTTCAACGATTTTTTCGATCATGTATGTTTTTAGCATTTGTATTTCAACTAATTTTTATTATAAGAATTTCTAATTTTTTACTTATACCTACTGAGATTTTAAATGTTTCTGGGAATATTACAAAACTATAAGATGAAAGGTGCCAACATCAGAAGCGATACAGCATTAAAAGGTAATCATTCCCCTACCACAGTTACTTAGCGGCTATCACTCATAACCGCTAAGTATTAGTATTGCTCTAATATACTTTATGAATAAAGTGCGGGAGCCCCAACTTTGTCATGTATTTGATTACAGACAGACTGTGAAATATTTAAACCTTTTGCTAACTCATCAAGGTAGTGCGCTTCTTCGTTTGAATCTAGATCAATAGCAAGTAAAGACATGAAATAAACTTGTTGTTCCATTCCGCGTGGCACGCTATTAATAAGTGCTTGTGCATCTAAAGGAGCTTCTAATTCACGACGAACAAAGTTAGCTTCTTCATCACTCACTTCACCTAAATGTTCTGTGATTTTGCGTTTTTCTTCCTCATCTATAACACCATCTGCTTTTGCAGCACTTAACATTGCTCTCAACAAAATTTCAGCCTGTGCTTCTTCTTCGTTATTAACTGATACGTCCTTGCCTTGAAGCGCATCATTTAACATTCCCCCAATGCCGCCATCACTTTGAGAGCCACCTTTGAGAGAATCTAAAATACCTCCTAAACCGCCACCATTAGCACTTCCTCCCGTAAGACCACCGAGTAAGTCTCCTAAGCCGCCACCAGCACTACCACCAGCTTGTTTACCACCGAGTAAACCACCCAATAAGCCTCCGAGGCCTCCACCCGCTGAACTGCCGCCACGCCCTCCACCCATCATTTTACCAACACCTTTAGCAACGATAACGCCCATTGCCACTTTTCCTAAGGTTTTCATCAAACTCATTGTTTTCTCCGATTTAGTTATTAAATATATGCATAACTAATATAGCCTAAAATCCCTTTTTACATAAATTTTTTATACATCGACTTTACTATGACAATGACTAGTGAGCGTTAATTTCATTAAATATGTGTAAAAAGTAGGGGGGTGTCATTTTTATATCTATAATAATCCTCATAAATATAAATCTTCGCACGAGGCTGTATTTGCAATACCCTTACAATTTTTTTAGTTTTCTAAAAAGGAACAAGAGTAGCTAAGCTTTTTAGCTATTTTTAGGGAAAAAGCTTGAGAATACTAAGGCTGTTTTATCCATCATGGTTTTCGTGCGAAAGTCTCAGTTAGTTAAATGCATTAGAGATCGCTGCAGAATGGAACATATCAATATTCCCAAAGATTTAAAAACCCATGGTTTTTCCCTATTACAAGGCTTAAAAATCACAGATTCTCAATGGACCAACATCATCCAAACAATGCCAGAGGATTACCGCCAGTTTCACCAAAGCTGGGATGATTTACCTAAAGATAATTTTCTAAGTGATGGAGGGCATTATCGCTACAGAAGATATTCGGTATTTAATTGGATTATGAATGATCAATTGGTTTTATTGCCACATGAACCGCATTTTCAAAGCACCTATCGAAACAATATGAATGGTGGGATTCATCGAGAGTTCGAGCCTTTTAAGAAAAGTACGGCTAACAACCCTGTACTAAAAAGTTTTATTCAACTTATCGCCCCTCAATTTAGTTTTCATAATGAAAAGTCTTGGCGTGTTCAAGCTCATCAATTTCGTATTGAGGCTAATGCGGAAGAGCCTGGAAACCCTTCACCTGAGGGTATTCATCGTGATGGAGCTGATTTTATTTTAATCATGATTCTTAAACGAGAAAATATCACGGGGGGTGTGAATCATATTTACGATAATGCTAAACGTTTGATCTTTGGAAGTGTGCTAACGGAAGCTGGAGATGCAATATTGATAGATGACAATAGTGTTTGGCACGGTGTCAGCGAGATTTACCCGATTGATATTGATAAGCCTGCTTACCGCGATGTACTTGTCTTGACCTTTCATAACCACACTATGAAATGACTCTCATCACTCCTGAAAAATAGTATCAATTTTTGATTAATGAACTAAAGTAGCAATTTAGGGTACTTATAACAGTAAAAGGAATATTCATACTAACCAAAGATAAAGGAAGAGACTATGCTAGGCGGAATCATTAATAAACTTAAAGAATTATTTTCAGGTAGTGTTGATAATGCTATGGATGCAGCTTCAGACGCCGCGAGTTCAGCGATAGATTCTGCCAAAGACGTAGTTGGAGAAACGGTAAGTGGAGTCACAGATTCAGTGTCTGATGCTGTTAGTGGCGTAACTGATACTGCGAGTGGAGTAGTCGATAGCGCTACTAACGCTGTCACAGATACGGTTGGCGCAGTCACTGACAAAGTAACTGATGTTGCATCTTCGGTTACTGATTCTGCTAGCGGAGCGGTAAGTGGAGCTGTCGATTCGGTTACTGGAGCTGCCTCTGATGCCGTTAGTGGCGTCAAAGATTCAGTTACCGATGCTGTTAGTGGCGTTACTGACTCAGCAAGTGATGCTGTCAATAACGTTGTTGATTCAGCAAGTGAATCATTAGATGGGTTAACAAGTTCAACCGAAGAATTAGTAGACGAATCGAATATTGATAAAGATTCTTAATAACTCAAGAATAATTCAAAAAAGAATGACGATAGGGCTAATGCATCATATTAGCCTTTTATATCAAATAATGTAATATGATTAAGTGTTGCTTGAAATTTAGTCAAATTTAATCTGAATAAAAGCTAACACCTGTAATTTATAAACTATACAAAGGGAGTGTGAATATGTCTAAAAGAGAAGAATTGATTGAAAAATACGCTAAAGACCTAAAAGAAAAATGTGGTGAAGAAGCTGATATGAAACTACTTACAGCTGTAACTATAGGTTGTGGCCCAGCAATTTACAAAGCGGATGCTTCAAAAGTATCTGCTTCTGACAAAAAAGAATTAGAGACATTAAAAAAGAATTTTCTAATTAAAAAATTAGGCCTAAAAGATGGACCAGAATTAGATAAAGGCATCGATGCTGTTATGGAAACATACGGCCGATCTAATTCAAACAAACAACGTGCAGTGGTATATTATTTATTAACCAAACACTTTAAAAAGACGGCTTATTACAATTAGCAATCAGTTAAAAAAGCGCTTATTGAAGCGCTTTTTTTTGCCTAAGATAATTTTATCTCTTATTTGCATCCAATTTTTGGTTTCAAGCGTAATACTACTCATGACAACTTGGAATCCTGTTTTTTTTGATAGAAAGAATTATGACAAATCCAAACGTCTAGATTTTTCTCAAAACTTATTTTGTAGTATTAATAATTAAATAATCAAAGGACAACAATCATGAATCAAGTAAAGAAACTTTCAGGTCTTGCAATGGCTTCAGCTGCAGCAACTTTATTACTAGCTGGCGTAAACACTGCATCTGCAGAATCACATGCAAAAACAGCAGAAGTTAAATGCTCTGGCATTAACTCATGTAAAGGCACAAGTGCATGTGCAACCGCTACATCAGGTTGTGCTGGTCAAAACAGCTGTAAAGGTATTGGGTGGGTTAAAGCGACTGCTGAAGAATGTAAAGAAAAGGGCGGTACAGTAATCTAATCTGATTGCTAAAGATATTAAAAGCCCTTTAGTTCGCTGAAGGGTTTTTTTACTCATCTTTTTAATTACCCACTTGAAATAGACAACAGTCTTTAAAATAGTGCTTTAGACTTACTGTTGGTATTTAAAATGACACCCCCCTACTTTTTTATCAATTCTTTAGATTGCTTACATTTATTTTTGGCATTTTGCACAATAAAACGTAGATCGTTGACCTTGATTTATTTGCTTAATCGGGGCTTCACAATTGAAACAAGGCTCGCCAGCTCTGCCATACACATTTAATTCTTGTTTGAAATATCCTGGAGATCCTTCGACTTGCAAAAAGTCTTGAAGAGTCGTTCCGCCTTGCTCAATAGCATTAGCTAATACCGTTTTAATATCGGTGACTAATCGTTGATATCGCACTTTAGATACTTTACCCGCTTGCCATTTGGGTGAGATTTTAGACATAAACAATGACTCACAAGCATAGATATTGCCAACACCAACCACTATGTGTCCGTTCATAATAAATTGTTTAATACTCATACTGCGGCCGCGAGATGCTTGGTAAAGATAGTCAGCATTGAAATCATCAGTTAATGGCTCGGGGCCGAGAGATCGAATCAATTTATGTTTTAATGGGTTCTGTGTCGTCCACAAAAAAGCGCCAAAACGACGTGGATCTCGAAGTCTAATTGCTTTTTTGGTCTCTAAGACGATATCAACATGATCATGCTTTTCTACATCCGCACCTGTCTCAACCACCCGCAAACTGCCAGACATTCCCAAGTGTATTAGTGCTGTACCTGCTTTAGTTTCTAACAGAATATATTTACCACGACGCGTTACAGACTCGACTATTTGACCTTCCATTTGGTGAATCTCTGAAGGAACAGGCCAACGCAATTTTGGTTGCCGCACAATAATTTCACTAACCGTTTGCTGATCAATATAAGGCTTGATGCCACGGCGTGTTGTCTCTACTTCAGGAAGTTCGGGCATGTTTTATTTATCAGTTTTTTATCGGTCGTTATATTTATTTAGATTTTATTTTAAAAGCATCTACACCGGTCTGCAATAAACCGCTGATGGTTTCGGACACTAAGTACATTTTATCAGCTTTTCGAATATATCGTTTTTGGGTCACAGGGTTGTATTCACCAAAGACTAATTTCACCTTATTAAAACTGATGCTTATACGATCTTCGTCCAGGCCATATTGCGTTAAATCTTTATCTTCGAGAGTATAACTAGTGTCAGCATTTTCAGATAAAATAGTAAACAGGTGCTGGACTTGCTCTTTATCCGCAATAAATTCCTCTGGCTGTACCACTGACCAAACGTTATCTCTATTTTTTAATAAAAGATCCTCACGCCCCTCAACCTGAATCAATATTTCAGTTGCTTCATCGCCTATAGATTTATCATACAGTGTAGATGCAAATCTACTTCCATCAGCTAAATCAGCATTTTTTTGTACCCATAGAAATACCATCAAACCTACAACAATTGCTAGGAGTGCTAAATTTTGAATCAAACGTTTTCTATTTTGGCTAAGCATCATTTTTTATTGGGTTAGAATTCACACATAATTAAAACTAAGATTTAGGCGTTTTCTTCTTATCGTTAGCCTTACTCGCTGGTGCTGCAACACCATAAGTCATCCGCATTTCACCTTTATTTACGGATTGTATGGTGAATGCCAAGTGGCTCAAAGATGCACCGCCCTTATCATATAAATAAACGGCATTGCCGATTTTAGTATACACACAGTCACGCAGTTCATGTGCGTCTGTAGGACTTAAGAACATATAATTACACTGCCCACTAGGATCAAACGCAAATTGCATACGAAAGCGGCTTACAGCAAATTCACGACTGCCTTTGGGGCGAAAAATATTCGGTATTTTTTGCCCGTTTTGCTCCTCATATGAATGCACCCAATGCTGATAAAAGCTGGTGTCTGTAGGTTTTGATGATACCCCTTCCGAATTAAGCCCTACGCCTCCACAGCCAGATAGTAAAACTGCGAGTGTTAATCCAATAATTTTATTCATACGCCTCTCCCTAATCTTTAAGGTATAAATTTATTTAAATACTTTATTCCTGATATTAAGCTTTTACCGTGTTTTTTTAAGTCTTGTATCAAAGGATTTGATCCTTTTCTGCGCCTTAACCATCTCATCATCCCAAAAGTAAAGAGTGCTATAGGCAATCCTAACCACAGTAAAGTTAAGCCGATACGCCCTGCTTTTGATAACTCTAAACTGGTACCCGACGCGATATTGGTCTTGATTGAAAGTAATTCATCATCAGCGCTTAGCCAATTAAAAATATTACTAGTAAATTCTAGATTACTTCCCTGACCA
>CALFUP010000076.1 GCA_937929875.1 uncultured Cocleimonas sp.
AAATTGGTCGGGGTAGAGAGATTCGAACTCCCGACATCCTGCACCCAAAGCAGGCGCGCTACCAGACTGCGCTATACCCCGACACCACTATCAAAGACAGTATCGTTTCCACCTTTTATGGCAGAGCGCGAATAATACGCATCAAATTTATTTCCGTCAAGCCCTCATAAGCGACTTATGTACAGTTATTTCTATTGTCGAACACAAGCTTGGCATGAGAAAATACTCAAATGACTTAAGTCCCAAGAAATTAGGGCAAAAAGCCGGGGGGTGTCCTTTCTATTTACTTCTGATTGAACCTCCTTTTAAAACTTAACCAAACAAGAAAATCAGTAATTATGGAATATACTCTTCTTCATACCGACAAATCCGATAACAACTTAGCTCGTCGTGGAGAAGTAAGTTTCCCCAGAGGCACTATTCAAACACCAGCCTTCATGCCTGTTGGTACATATGGAACAGTAAAATCAATGAAGCCTGAGGAAATCGAAGACTTAGGTGCTGAAATTATTTTGGGTAACACTTTTCATCTAATGCTTCGCCCTGGCACTGAAATCATCAAGCAACACGGTGACTTGCACGATTTTATGAACTGGAAAAAACCTATTTTAACTGACTCAGGCGGTTTCCAAGTTTTCTCCTTAGCTAAAATGAGAAAAATTACCGAAGAAGGTGTTCACTTTCGCTCTCCCGTAAATGGCGATAAGGTTTTATTGTCACCAGAAGTATCTATGCAAATTCAACGGGACTTAGGCTCTGACATCGTAATGATTTTCGATGAATGCACACCCTACCCAGCAAGTATGACCGAAGCACGAGAATCAATGGAACGCTCATTACGCTGGGCTAAACGCAGTAAAGATGAACACGGAGAAAACCCTTCAGCATTATTTGGGATAGTTCAAGGAGGAATGCATGGAGAACTCAGGGAAATTTCTGCCGCAGGACTCATAGATATTGATTTCGACGGATACGCCATCGGAGGCCTATCTGTAGGTGAACCTAAAGATGAACGCGACCATGTGCTGGAAGTTACTACTCCATTATTACCAGCGAATAAACCACGCTACTTAATGGGCGTAGGTAAACCAGAAGACATCGTTGAGTCAGTAAAACGCGGTGTTGATATGTTTGATTGCGTTATTCCAACACGAAATGCACGTAATGGCTTTTTATTTACTCGTCATGGCGAATTAAAATTACGTAACAGCAAGCATCAAAGCGATACAGGACCGATAGACCCAGATTGCGGATGTTATACCTGCCAAAATTATTCACGAGCCTATTTAAGGCATTTAGATAAATGCAAGGAAATGCTGGGCGCTCATTTAAATACCATTCATAATTTGTATTACTATCAGGAATTGATGCGTGGCATTCGTGAAGCTATAGAAAATGATCGGTATGATGAATTCGTAAAAGAGTTTTATGCTTTGCGCGAAGAGACAGAAACAGGCTTTTTATAAAACATAATTTGTATTATATAAAAATGACACCCCCCTACTTTTTGCAGCCTTTTTATTAAAAGACAATATAAGTAAGCATCATTTCGTACATTAATTATTTTAAGAAGGGTTATTAATATCAACACTTCAGTCTAAATATTTTATCACCGCCCCAAAAATACACTTAACAGATACTCGGTAATAATCTTACCCAAAACTATAAGACACAAAAAAGCCGCACTTAAGCGGCTTTCTGTGTCTTATAAAAATTAAATTATTTTACAATACACCAAGCTTTTCTAGCATATCGATAGTAATACCACCCGTCGCTAAGCCATTTTCTTTTTGATATCTCTCAACTGCAGACATTGTACCTTTTCCAACTGCTCCATCGATAGGACCAGTATAAACACCTGCATCCTTTAGTGCTTGCTGGATTTTCTTATTAATATCCGGCCCCATATTTGTACGACATAGAATTGGATGCCATTCTAATCGCTCTGCTGCTGTCTTAGTGCGTTTTTCAACAGTCTTATACTCAGCTTGAACTAGCTTTCGCTCTTCCTTTGCAGGAGTAATAACATTGCTCACTTTGATAAGTTTAGCTACTGGTGAATTAACATCTTCCTCAATAGTTGCAGCTGAATCTACTACTAATTTTTTAACTTCTGCAAATTTAGCTGGCACGTCTTTCAAACAAATTTGGTTTCCTGTGTAAGTACCACCATCTGAAGCTGAGCCCGCCGTCCAAGTAAAACTCGCGTCAGAAACCTTATTAGTCAATTTAACTGTTTTGTATTCTGCTGGTATCTTAACTTTATCGATCGTTGCATCGCTTACCAACTTACTAACTTTAACCGCTTTAGTCTCTTCGGGGATTTCAACTAAGTCAATTTTAGCTGCAGATTTAAGTACTTTCTTAGTAATGGTTTTATAAACAGCAGGCACTTGAACCAAACACATGATTTCGCCTGTTGAGTTATCAATTTTAGTGATTGGGCCATCACCTTTCTTCCAAACAGCTTTAGCTGGCTCTACTTCAACTCTTTCTTCAATAGTTTCGTATTCAGCAGGAATATACACTTTTTTCTTGCTTGCTTGCTTTACTACTACCGTTTCTTCAGTCTCTTCAAACTGAGCTGGAGCAACTTTTATTTCTTCGGACTCTTCTTTAACTAATACTTCTTTCGACGTTTCCTCATATTTTGCAGGAATATAATATTCTTTATAACATGCACCTACTGCTGCGCCGTTTAAATCAACACCATTTGTTTTAGCTCCTGCCAATAAAGCTGGGCTTGCAGGGATGCCTTTATTACCTAGATCCGTAACCCATGATGTTCCCGCTGGAGAAACTTCTACTTTTTCAACTTCTTCTCGAAATTTAGCAGCAACAACTTTAATAGTTGTGAATGCTTCTTTTTCAATGACTGATTTCTCCGTTGTATCAAATACTGCAGGGACTACTGTTACAGTCTCAGACACTGGCTTTACTAAAACCTGCTCTTCTACAGTTTCAAAAACTGCAGGAACAATAACTTTCGCGTAACATTCACCAGGCTGAGCATTTGGAAGTACGCCTGTAGCGTCGATTCTGTCTGGCATTGCTTTTTCATGAGATGCTGCCATCACTTGAGACGCTGGTAGCACTAGTGCCAGTACGGCAACTGAGGCAAAACTTCTAATTAACATTTTTAAACTCCTGTAAAATTCATCTATTAAGTTACGCGTTATTCTTATTCTTTAGCCCACGAAACTGAGTTCGCGCTGAATAACCGACACAGTAAGGATAATCCATTCATACTAAATGAGCAACCGCCTATCTGATACAAGCGACTCCTCCATTTTAATATTTAACACCTCACACCATGAGAATAAAACGCTCTTATCTCTCAGTTAAGAGGTAAGTATTTAACATTAAGTTCAGACAAAATAATATTGATTACCAAAAATCCAAATCAATTTGGTATAATCATTCATTTTCTTGTCCTTTAAAACGTTTGTGATTTAAGACCAAATTTCGTTATGCCAGTTTCATCGATCCTGAATAGGGCTTTCTCAAGAGCACTTCATGAACCATTTTAGTAAGCGTGGTTAAATCAAAAATCGGAATATTTAATTGCTGTTGTATCTGAGCTGAATAAGGTGGTAAATCAGTACATTCGAGAACTAAAGCACCCATATTAGGGTTTTCTTTTTGTAGCATCGTTACAGCCTCCATCACCTCTTCTTCAATGATAGAGATGTCCATATTATTGCGCTTTCCTTCTAATATAACTTCTCTGAATTCTGTTGAATTCTCTAAACCCTGAACAACAACGGGAATATCCCCAGCACCCACTGCGGAAAAATGCTCTTCCGTTAACTTCGAAGCATTTGCAGTAAGCACGCCTACAATTTTATTGTTGCCAAGCATGTGATACGCAAGCGGCACTTGAATCAAACTTGATGAAAATACCGGGATATTCACTGCATTCGCGAGCTCCTTTTGAAACAAGGCTAGAAATCCACAACTTCCTGTAATCGCACCTACTCCCTCTTTTTCTAAACGCTTAGCCGCTTGTATAAATGGGTCAATAAAATCCGCACTAGGTTGTTCAATCAACTCTGCAATAGTTGCGCCTTGAATGGTTTCATAAAGCACAGGAAACCCAAGTCCTTCTTGATTTTTAATATGCCCTGGTGGCTTAGGAAAGTGTGATTCTAAGCTGAGTACCCCTATAGTTACACCGTAGAGATTTGGCCCACCTTTTAAGATCATTATATTATCTCGCTACTATGTTTAGAGGACATATGCCCAAAGCGCTTATGAGAAAAGCTTGAAATATCAGTTTTATCAGGATCATCGGATATATACTCAGCTAAAATCTCACCTGTTTTAGGTGCCATCATCAGTCCAAAATGAGAATGCCCAAACGCAGCATAAAGCTCTTTCTGCCCATCAATAGGACCAATTACAGGTAAACTATCTGGAAAGGAAGGACGACATCCCATCCAGAACGATGCATGATCAGCAGCTAAATTTGGAAACATCACTTTGGCTTGGTTTGTTAGTAACTCTTTTCTAGTCTGATCAGGCATTTCATCAGGATTAGCAAACTCAGCTGCACCGGCTAAACGCATACCATCTTGCATTGAACTTGCGACTAATTTGGACTCAACATCCATAATGGAATTATTTATTTGCAGTCCAGGATTAGCAAATTCCATGTGATATCCTCGCTCTGCAACCAAAGGTAGCTTTATCCCTAAAGGCTCCAGTAATTTTTTTGACCATACACCTGCAGAAACAATAACTTTCTTACTAAAGATGCTGTTATCGCTACCTTGTATCACCCAACCTTCCTCGCTACGATTGATATTTGTAACATCCAGGCTGATTATTTCAACACCTAGTGAACGGGCTTTTTCAGTCAATACCTTAGTTATCATTCCTGGTGTTAATGCTCGAGCTTGACCTTTAATTAATACCGCTGCTTTATAATCAGTTGATAAACTAGGCTCGACATCCTGTATTTCATGACCTGTAATTAGCTCTAAATCAGCACCTTTTTCACTGCGTATTTGATAATCTAATGCATGAATATTGGCTTTATTTTTATCTTTATAGGCATGAACATAAAAACTATCAACTATTAAACTTTCATAACCAGTACCTTCCAAGTGCTTCTTATATAAAGCCACTGAGGGACCACACAAAAGATGCATCGCATTTGCAGAATTACGAACTTCAGATTCTTTAGATTTACTAAGAAACTTCATCCCCCACGGGATCATTTTAGGCCAAAAATTAGGTTTAACGCTTAAGGGGCGATCTGAACTCAATAACATTCCAGGTACTTTTTTCCATATTCCTGGTAGTGCCATTGGAATGATCGACCATGGAGAGATTACGCCTGCATTTCCAGAAGAAGTACCCTGACCTGGTTTATCACGATCTATTAAGCGAACAGGAATACCTCGCTCTATTAATGATAATGCACAACAAATTCCAACTATACCCGCACCAACAATTGTGACTTGGTCTTTTGACATATTAGTTTCAAGCGGTCACTGCGATTCTTTTCTTTGCTCTAACTTGTAAGACAATCACCGGTAAGACGATCATTAAAGCTGCAAGATCTGCACTTAGAGAAGGAGCAATAAACACTAGTCCTGCAATCGCTGCAAGTATTCTTGAAATGACCCCCATAGGTTGCAACCAATACCCTACAACTGCTGCAGACAGTGAAACAACACCCATGATGCAACTTATTGCAGAGTAGGTGAATTCCCATAGGTCAAAACCTGTCGATGAAACGATCAATAAAACTGGTGCATAGACAAATGCCATAGGAGCTACAATTTTACCTAAACCCAATGAAAATGCAGATATACCTGTACGGAAAGGATTTGAATTTGCAATTGCCGCCGCCGCATAGGCGGATGTACAAACGGGCGGAGTAATCTCTGCTACCACCCCGTAGTAAAGTACAAATAAATGACTGGCTATGGGTGGAACCCCAAGTTGTGCTAATGCTGGCTGAGCTACTGAGACTAGCATGATATATAGGGCGGTGGTTGGAATGCCCGCGCCCATTAAAATACAGGCAATGGCGATAAATATGAGTGAAATAAAGAGCTGTAAGTCTTCTACAGAAAATAGGTCATAAGTACCAATACTCAAAAATGCAAACACATCTGAAGCTAATGCTCCTGCTCCTGAAGTAACCATATAACCGATACGAAAACCAATGCCTGTAGTATTAATAACACCGACAACGATACCTACTGCGGCTGATGCAGCACCAACGGCCAAAGCGTATTTAACACCCAATTCCACTGACTCTGACATTTCTGGAAGTCTAATTCTCTTAGCTGGGTTAAACGTTCCTAGTATTGTTATTCCGACAAGAATAACTGTAATCGTGGCACTAAATCCTTCGCCAAAATATTTCCATACTACGAATGCTATAAACGCTGCAGCATAAACCAATGTCAGTGGCTCTTTAATCCTAGACATACCCGTTACAATGGCCAGGGAGATACCACAAAAAGCAGACATATAAGGTGTATAGCCAGAAAACAAAATAACCAATAAGGCTACCAACGGAATAATATTGGCCCAACCTTCTTTCCATACCGCTTTAAAGAGAGGTAATTGCTCTTTGGCCAAGCCTTTAAGGTTCAACTTGCGAGCCATCAAATGAACAACAGTAAAAACCCCAACATAATGTAAGAGTGCAGGAAAAATCGCAGCTATTACAATGGTGGTGTATGGCAGTTCAAGGAACTCAGCCATAATGAATGCGGCTGCTCCCATAATAGGCGGAGTAATTTGACCACCTGCTGACGCGGCGGCCTCTACACCTCCCGCAAAATGCCCGGGATAACCCAAACGTTTCATATTGGGAATAGTAAGCGCACCCGTAGAGACTGTATTAGCAACTGAAGAACCTGAAATGGTGCCAAAGAAAGCAGAAGCGATAACAGACACCTTTGCAGGTCCACCTGTATATTGACCTGCAAGAATCGTAGCGTTATCAATAAATAATTTACCCAAACCTGTCCTTTGTGCAATCACTCCAAATAAAACAAAGTGAAAAACAATAGTAGAGACAACCCACAAAGTGACACCAAAAATACCCTCTTGTGGAAAATACATAGATGATACAAAGGTTTTAAATTTAACGCCTGGATGTTGTAATAAACCCGAGAAATAAGGGCCAAATAAGGCATAACAAATAAAAACTGTAATAATTAAAGGCAATACCCAGCCTAAAGTACGGCGGGCAATATCTAGCACCAACAATATGATAATTATTCCAAACACCATATCGAAGTTGTTGGGATTTCCCATCCTGAAGGTTTGCTCTTCAATACCTAGCGCTGGTATTCCGTGCCATGCCAAACCAAGATAAAGCGCAGAAGATACCCCAAGCACCATAAGCAACACATCATAGATAGGAATATTTCCGATTCGAAAAGCAGATTTTTTTAATTGGTAAAGTTTTTTTGCTTTAAATATTGGAAAAAAAGCATAAGTAAGAATAAATAAACCACAAAGATGCCAGCCCATATGCCAATGATCGGCAGGTAAACCAAAGCCCGCAGTAAGGTAATGATAAGCCGCGAAGATTAAGGCAATGATACGAAGTAACAAAGCAGCCTTTTTTGTGACAGGTCGCGTATTGGTACTCTCATCGTATTCTCGCTCAATCGCTTCGAGTTCTTCAGCAGTAAGATCAGGCGTGTCTTCCATTGTGGCTTGCGAATTATTTTGATTCATTATGAGAGTATGCTATTTATTTATTGTTGGTTGGTTTTTTGGATTGTTGTTTTAAATTCCTTGTAGTCGCTTAAAATCATTCTAGACGACTACTTTGAATTTTTTGGATCCAATAAAGTAACTGGATACCCCGAAGTATTAATCGAGATATCCAGTCTTTAGCTTGAGAATAAAGCTAGAACTTACATTTTACCTTTTTCTTTGTAGAACTTTGCAGCGCCATCATGCATTGGCACACCCAATCCCGCTAATCCATCAAGTGCGGTATCAAGCGTAATTTGCTTACCCTTTGCATGACCATTATCAAGA
>CALFUP010000077.1 GCA_937929875.1 uncultured Cocleimonas sp.
TTGTCATTAACCTTACCTGCAAGTTGCCCACATGCAGCGTCAATGTCCTCGCCTCTGGTTTTTCTGGTCATAACGATTAGCCCCGCGTTTTCCAGAATATCCCTAAAACGATGTATTCTATTGTTTGATGATCGTTTATAACGTGTGTCAGGAAATGGGTTAAATGGTATCAAATTCACCTTACAAGGTACATCCTTTAATAGGATTGCTAACTCTTTTGCATTGTCATCAGTATCATTAACGCCGTCTAGCATGACGTATTCGATGGTAATTTTTTCTCGATTTGCTTTGCCTTCCATGAAGTTTCGACAAGATTCGAGTAGAACTTTTATTGGATATTTGCGATTCACAGGAACTAATTGGTCACGCAGCGCATCGTTTGGTGCGTGTAAAGAAATAGCAAGACTCACATCAATACGATCTTTCAAACGATCAAGTGCAGGAACCACGCCAGAGGTGCTGAGTGTTACACGACGTTTGCTTAGACCATAGGCATTGTCGTCTAACATCAGTTCCATGGCTTTAACCACTTTCTCAAAGTTAAGCAGTGGTTCACCCATTCCCATCATAACTACGTTAGTGATAACACGGTCATCTTCAGGATTAGGTTGTAAAATATTTTTGGCGAGCCAAAGTTGGCCGATAATTTCACCAACGGTGAGATTTCGATTAAAGCCTTGGCGAGCAGTTGAGCAGAAAGTGCAATCTAAAGCACAGCCGACTTGTGATGAGATGCATAAAGTACCGCGACCTTCTTCAGGTATGAACACAGCCTCGATGCAATTACCATCATCTAGACGCAATAACCATTTGTGTGTGCCATCTTTCGATTTATCATCAATCGCGATTTCAGGTGCACGTATTTCAGCAAAGTTAGCGAGTTCTTCACGTAATGATTTGCTGACATTGGTCATATCATCAAAATTATCAACACCGTGTTGGTGAATCCATTTAATGATTTGAGTGGCACGAAAAGGCTTTTCTCCGCGTTCCAGGAAAAAAGCCTTTAAGTCTTCTGAGGTGTAATCCAGAAGATTAATTTTTTCAGATTTTTGCATGATATTTATTAGTCTGCCTATCTTCTAAAATTAACGTTTGATATAAACTAAAACAGATTAACGTGTTCTTGGGCAAATTTCATCTGCTGGGAAAAAGTAATCAGTTTCAATTTGTGCATTCTCAAGACTATCAGAACCGTGAACTGCGTTCTCGTCAATGCTTTGAGCGAAATCAGCACGGATAGTTCCCGCATCAGCTTCAGCTGGGTTAGTAGCGCCCATTAACTCACGGTTTTTGCTAACTGCATTCTCACCTTCAAGAACCTGGATCATAACAGGACCAGAAGTCATGAAAGATACTAGATCGCCAAAGAAAGGACGCTCACTGTGTACTGCATAGAAACCTTCAGCGTCAGCTTTTGAAAGATGCTTCATTTTTGCAGCAACAACAGTTAAACCACCTTTTTCAAAGCGTGAATAAATGTCACCGATTGCGTTTTTGCCAACAGCGTCAGGTTTAATGATAGAAATAGTACGTTCGATAGCCATGATAATGGTCTCCAAAAAGCTAAAATCTGCGTTATTGCAGACTTTTAAAATAGGTAAGTCCTAGTCTGTCGATATTTGCTACGGATCAGTCAAAGGAGTGGTGCGCAATGAAATAGATACAAAGTGTCTTGTACAAGAAATTGCGCGGGGGTATTGTACTGCTGTACCCACTATCCGTAAAGGATTGTTGCTAACCACTTTGCTAATGATTTTTGAACTGAGAGTTATGCCAATAATTGTAGATATTTTTAGCAAAATTCATATATAGAGTCTTTTTTTAGTATTTGCTCTGGCACACTGTCGCAACGCGCGTTATATTTTATCTATTATTCAAAATCAGATTAACTTTAGAGAATTATTTAGACATGGATGAAGCAGAAAAGAAAGCACAAGACAAAGAATTTTACACCCTTGCTGATAAATTTATAGACGTCGCAAATACTGAATGTGAAAACAAAGAGCCAAGTTTCGTTGGGTCATCTATGCTTTTCGCAACGGCACGTTTTAGTGCTTTTGTCGTAGCTTCACAAGCACAAGACAAAGAATCATACGAAGCAGAATTAGAACGCGCTACTGAGTTTTTTACTGGCGAGTTTGATCGAATGCTTAAACAGAACATGGAAGATTATAAAACAGCCTTTACTCAGCAAGATGAAGCGCGCTATGAGCATTTGATGAAGAAGGATTAATTCTATTATTTAATCAATGATCTTAAAGCTTCTCAGTTTTTACTCTCCTATGTTCTTTTTAATAACGAAGTAGTCTTGAAAAACGGCCCCAAATAAAGTGTGTCTTTTAGGCATTGAGTAAAATTATTAAGTTAATTAAAGCTATTGGAAGTAATTATGTCGGGAGGTGATTGGAAAGAAATGCTAGTTGCGGTACAAATGGGTAATATTGATCTGGTTAAGTACCACATCAGTGAAGGTATTGATGTAAATTACGAACACCCAGAATTGATGACTACTGCTCTGATCGAAAGTATCCAATTTGATCAATTAGAGATTGCCCAGCTTTTAATGGATCACGGTGCTGATCCAAAACAGAATGCTTGGCTTAGTAAAGACAATCCTTTAGCAATGGCTAAGCAACAGAACAAGGAAGCTTTCATTAGTCTGTTTAAATCTTCTCAAAACAATCAATCTATATGGTCCAAAATATTTAATTAAAAGAAAGCGAAAGTGCCTAGCCGAGTGTTAGCTGATAAATGCACACTTAATCATTTGAATTTTTGTACTGCGAAGAAAGTTCCTCCAAGGTCTGAAATACTTGGTGGTAATACAAAGATAACTTTTTTAAAGGTTGCTTTAGAAGCATCAAGAAAATGTCCTCATCGTTTGTTTTCAATGGATATGAAGAAAAACATGAGTCTTACATTAACTGATTTTGCATTTTTAAATGATGATAAAACGTAATTACTTTTAAAAAAAGTAGGGGGGTGTCATTTTAATTCTCATTATTGTTTTCGTTAACTATTGCAATGAAATGATTGCCCAGCCGCGTTCTTTTGCCGTTTTTGTTAGAATTTCATCAGGTTGCACTGCTATCGCAGTATCAACAGCTTCAAGTAGTGGTATGTCGTTCATTGAGTCGCTGTATAGGCAGCTACCTTCAAGGTTGGTGTTGTTTGCCTTCATCCAATCATGTAAACGTTTTACTTTGCCTTCTTGAAAGCAAGGTGTTCCTTCGATTTCTGTCGTGTAATTTCCATCAACTACTTTAGGCTCAGTCGCGATTAAGTGTTGAATCCCAAAATAATCTGCAATAGGCTGTGTGACGAAGCTGTTTGTAGCAGTGACTAAAATGCTGGTATCACCTTGAGCATGGTGTTTATCGATAGTCACTTGTGATTGAGAGCGAACCATGGGGATAATAACTTCTTGCATGAATTCTGCATGTAATTCATCTAATTTAGATCGGCCTAATTCTGATAATGGCTTGAAGCTAAAAGCACAAAACTCATGGATATCCAAAGTGCCGCGTTGATACTCTTCATAAAAATAGGTGTTCGCTTCGGAATACGCTTTTTCATCGACTAACTTTTTGCTAACTAAGAACTGCCCCCATTCAAAATCGCTGTCGCCGTCAAGAAGAGTCTTATCCAAATCGAATAATGCTAATGCCATGTGCTATCCAAATCTCTAATATATGAGATATGAAATCTCATTTTAGTGAGTTTTTAAAAAAAGAATGAGTATTGTAGCGCTAAAGGTTTGCTGATTCACTGTCAATGTGGAAGAATTAAGGTAATTAATGATTTTGGAGTAGCTTGTGATAGATGATGACGGCTTTCGAGCCAATGTTGGTATCATCCTCTCAAACTGCGACGGCAAAGTATTTTGGGGGAAAAGAATAGGTCAGACTTCGTGGCAGTTTCCTCAAGGTGGTATAGATGAAGGTGAGACTCCTTTGCAGGCCATGTATAGAGAGTTGTATGAAGAGACTGGTTTATTAGAAAAACATGTGCAGGTGATTGGGGAAACGCAGGATTGGTTGCGTTATCGCTTGCCAAATAAAATGGTTCGTCGTTGCGGTAGTAGTGAGAAGGTGTGTATCGGACAGAAACAGAGGTGGTTTTTAGTAAAACTGACTTGTGAAGACTCTTCTGTTGATTTAAGTGCTTGTGATGTACCTGAGTTTGATGGTTGGCGATGGGTAAATTATTGGCTGCCTGCAAAAGAAGTGGTGTATTTTAAGCGTAGGGTTTACGAGCGTGCACTACAAGAATTAGCCCCATTAACCTTGCTCGATCATAAATGATTTTATTTGAATAGGTTGTTTTAAACTTGCCACAAGCTAAACTAGAGCTGATCCCATATTTGGAAAAATATGGGACTCATTGTATGGCTTATACTAGCCTTGAACCTTCCTTGGAATATTTTTTGGTTGAGGGTTTGGGTTACATCGCTTTCAAACGTTTTACACATTGGTTTTGGGCTTTTAAAGAACGAATAATTGTTCTTGCTGATCCTATTTGTGCCTTTGAAAATACGGAGAATTTACTCGATCAGTTTCTTTGTAAATTTCCTAATGTTATTTTTGTTCAAAGTTCTAGAGCTTTTGCTAAAGTGCTTGATAAAAAAGGACTTCAAGTTAATCAGTTTGGCATTGAAACAGATTTGCCGACTAATTTTGATCTGTCGGGAAAGGCGCGTGCTAAGCTAAGGCAATGGCGTAACAAATGTCAACGTGAAGGAATCAGTATTGTTGAAAAATCAATAGTTGATTTTGATAGTCATGATGAAATACAAGCGCTTTCTAAGCAGTGGCTGGAACAAAAAGGAGGCTCTGAGTATAGTTTTTTAGTCAGACCACTGCGCTACGAAAATGATAAGGATACTCGGTATTTTTGGGCCTACACAGAAAGTCAAAAACTGATTGGTTTTGCTGTATTCGACCCAATCTACGCAAATGAAAAAATCACTGGTTATTACCACAATATTGATAGGATAGATCCTTCTGCGCCAAACGGAACAAGCGTTTCAATTGTTCTGCATGCTTTGGCTAAATTCAAAGAAGAGGGAATTAATAAAGTTTCTTTGGGAATGTCTCCATTGTGTTTACAAAAAGGTTTGTCTAGTGAATTGAATTTGAATTTGTTCACTCGCAAAGCATTTTGGTATGCTTTTGAAAATCTGAACTATATTTATCCTTTTCAAGGTAATGCTTCACATAAGGGTAAATTCAATGGTAATCAAAACCCTGTTTATATATCAAGTACAAAAGGCACAAGTATTTGGCAGGTTTTGGTAATGATGAAAGGGATAGGGATGTTTTAATTATTTTCCATTTATTGAGCTTTGGTCAAATTTCTAAATTAAAACTGATTGCGGTTTTTTGTGGTTTCTAAAATATAGTTGCATGAAGTGGATTTTAAGCACAAATAGTGAAATTTTTTGGGTGTTTTAGGTTTAGGTATTATTCAAGTTAATCACAGTCCCTTTGATATGGGGAAATATAACCTTTAGTTTTATTTAGAGAGACCTTTGCATGTAGAGACGTGACGGATAAAAATTCTTAAATTCCTCCTATTCTCCTTAAAAAATCGCTCAATATCCCTGCTATTAAGCTCAATTTTAAGAAAAATAGTTGAAGTTACGCTATTTTTATCTCGCCATTCTCCTCTAGCGTAAAGGTCTTTTAGAATTGATAAAAAGTACGGGGGTGCCATTTAAATCTCTATTTCTCTCACTTTTGTTTTAATTTCTCATAGAGTGTTAGTTAATTGATTTACTCAGCTCTTGATGCCCATTAAGATGCAGCATTGAATAAACAAAAGTAACGATTACAATAAGCATGAGTGATTTCATACCACCTTTTCCAAAACGTCACCAAGTCAATATATCTCCCTTCCAAGCACTGTATTATGCGCAAAATGACTTGCTTTCAATTTGGGATGAAGAGTCTTTTACGGTTGAATTTATGCATCGTAAAATCCTAAAACAAAACGTATTTATTGCAAACTCTCCTGATACTGTTCGTTACGTTTTTGTCGAGAATAAAGATAATTACGAGCGAAAAAGCCCTCAGATGAGACGTGCCTTAGAACCATTGCTTGGAGACGGTTTGTTTATTAGTGATGGTGAGACTTGGTCTGGTCGCAGAAAGATACAAACCCCACTATTTGATTCTGCACATATCAAAATGTTTACAGATACAATGATTTCTACTATTGCAGAAATATCAGATGAGTGGGCCGCAAAAAGTGATGACGTTGAGTTAGATGTGCATCCGGAAATGGGTAAATTAACAGCTGAAATTATCTCTAGAACTTTGTTTGGTGAAAAGTTGGGGTCGGAAAATAGTAGCGCTGTTGTAGAAGCTTTTGCGCAATATCAGTCAGTTGTTAAACAAACTAATTTAACCAATTTTCTTGGTTTTCCGGATTGGCTACCTAATTTGAATGCCAAGATGGGCAAAGGGCGTCGCGCTGCAAAAATTATTCATGATGCGGTGGATAATATTATTGCCAAAGCTGAAGAAGGAGGGCACGAAGGTACGTTGGTTGCCGAATTTTTAAATGCGAACCGTGGTGAGTCAGGTGTTGACTTAATGACCAAGAAGCAAATACGAAATGAGCTAATTGTTTTGTTTATGGCGGGTCATGAAACAACAGCAAATGTTCTATCTTGGGCTTGGTATCTTATATCGCAAGCCCCTGATGTTGAGGCAAAATTACAAAATGAGTTAGTTCAGGTTTTAGGTGGGCGAATTCCATGCATGGCTGATGTTGAGAATTTGAAGTACACCCGCGCAATTTTAGATGAAACAATGCGTCTTTACCCGCCAGTGCCTATTTTGTCTCGTGAAGCTAAGTCTGAAGATATTATACGCGGTAAAAAAGTCCCTGCGGGTTCAATTATGTTAATTGTGCCATGGTTGATTCAGCGTCATAAAAAATACTGGGATAAGCCCGACCACTTTATCCCAGAGCGTTTTATGCCAGATGCATCAAAGCCAATCAAGTTTACATATATTCCATTCAGTGCAGGGCCAAGAGTGTGTTTAGGTAAAAACTTTGGGATTGTTGAATCAGTATTATCGATTGCTATGCTGGCACAACGATTTCGTTTATCAATGCCCTTGAATACACAAGTAGAGCATGAGTGTCGCTTAACTTTACGTCCCAAAGGGCGTCTTCCGATGAAGCTTAATCTAAGAAGTTAATGCGATATCTATTTGATGGAAACCTGAGTTTCAAGAATAGTTATTCAAAAGAAATGTTCTGTGTTTTTTAAGTTTTTCTAAATCTATGTTTTTTTGTTGTGGTATAACTAAATATTTTAGTTGCTTAGGTCACTTTCATTCTATTATAAATTAAGTTAAATAATTTTGAAGAACCTCTGCTGAAAAGCTTAATTTGATGTAGAATTGCAACATCAAGGATGAGAGAATTTCAAGGAATATTCATTGTCAAAATCTAAGAAAAAAATTGCCATAGTTGGTATGGCTTGTCGTTTTCCAGGTGAAGCAACTTCACCAGAAGCCTATTGGGAAGTTTTAAAAAATGGCAAAGATGTAGTCACTGAAGTCAGTTCTGAAAGATGGGGGACAGATTTCTACAAACACCCTAATAAAAAAGAACCAGGTAAAAGCTATACTTTTGCAGCTGGCGTTCTAAATCAAGTCGATGAATTTGATGCCGCATTTTTTGGTATCTCTCCCCGAGAAGCGGCGCAAATGGACCCTCAACAACGACTCTTGCTAGAGCTTACATGGGAGGCATTAGAAGACGGTAGACAAATTCCAGAATCTTTAGCGGGTTCACAGTGCGCAGTGTATATTGGTATTGCAAGTACGGATTATGCGCATCGCCGAATGGACGACTTGAGTTCACTTGATCCCTATTCAATGACCGGTAATACGGCAAGTATTGCTTCAAACAGAATTTCATACGTCTACGACTTACATGGACCGAGTGTCTCTGTCGATACGGCATGCTCATCATCTTTAGTTGCACTACATCAAGCTTGTAACGCAATATGGAATGGCGATGCGCCAAGCGCAATAACTGGGGGTGTGAATATGCTTTTGCATCCATTTGGTTTTGTTGGTTTTTCTAAAGCTTCGATGCTCTCTCCAGGTGGTCGTTGTAAAGCATTTGATGCATCAGGTGATGGATATGTTCGTTCTGAAGGCTCGGCCGTTCTCTTTTTAAAACCACTTGAAGATGCTGAAAGAGATGGTGATCCCATCCATGCGGTCATCGTAGATACTGCGATAAATTCTGATGGGAAAACAAATGGGATTACATTGCCAAGTACCGATGGCCAAGCAAGTTTACTTAAAAAAATATATGACAGAGCTGGAGTTAAATCAGATGATCTGAGCTATGTTGAAGCTCATGGAACGGGCACTGCGGTAGGTGATCCATTAGAAGCAGGAGCTTTAGCAAGGGTTCTTGGTAGAACACGAAAGAAAGCATTACCTATTGGTTCTGCTAAAACCAACTTAGGGCATTTAGAAACAGCTTCAGGTATGGCTGGTTTGTTGAAAGTAATACTTAGCTTGAAAAATAGGGCTATTCCTCCTTCTTTGCATTTTAATGATCCTAATCCAAATATTGATTTTATTGGTGATAATTTATCAGTAGTTACTTCTCTGACTGAGCTAGAAAAGTCAAAGAAGCCTCATGTTATGGGGATAAATTCATTCGGTTTTGGTGGTGCAAATGCTCATGCAATTATCGAAGAATACGTGTCAAAACAGACGACTAAGTCTAAGAAGAATATACAAAATTTTTCTAAAGTAAATAATAGCAAGATCGATAATGAAATCCACTCACCATTGTTTTTATCAGCGACTAATGAGTCCGCATTGAAGGAGATGGCAGGTCAGTATCGAGATTTACTGCAACAAGATAATGTGAATTTTGAAGAAATGGCTTATGCCACTTTTAAAATGAAACAAAAGTTTAACATTGGTTTGGCGATTCATGGTTCTAAGCAGAGTGATGTCATTGAATGTCTGCATTCTTATTCACAGGGTGAAATCCATACAGGAACTGTACTAGGCAATAAACTTCAAGTGGTCAATCAGAGTAATAGTGATATCTCTATATCTGATAATATAGCAGTAAATAACTATCCTAAATTAGCACTAGTATTTTCTGGTAATGGATCACAATGGCAAGGAATGGGTTGTGAGTTGTTGTCTAGTGAGCCTTTATTTTTTGATACAGTAATAGAAATTAATGAATTATTAAATGTCTACCAAGATATTTCATTGATAGATGAATTTAAAGCAAGCACTGAAAATTCTAATTTGCATTTGACTGAAGTTGCTCAGCCACTATTGTTCACTCTGCAAGTGGGGGTGATGCGTATTTTAAATGCCAAAGGTTTAAAAGCGGATGCTGTAATAGGTCATAGTGTTGGAGAAGTTGCTGCAGCATGGGCTGCAGGTGCTTTAGACCTTGAGCAAGCTGTGAAAGTAATTTACCACCGAAGTCATGCTCAAGCTAAAACAGCTGGAGCAGGTAGGATGGCCGCTGCTGCAATGAGTCAAACAGATATTAGTTCACTCATTGATGGATTGAAACTATCTAATGAAGTTTCTGTTGCTGGTATAAATAGTCCTAAGTCTGTAACTCTTTCAGGACCCCTTGAAGCACTCAAATCTATTGAGGAATGTTTCGAAGAACAAGGTTTGTTCTATCGTATACTTGATTTGAATTATGCATTTCACAGTGCTTCTATGGATCCTGTGGAAGATGAAATTAAAACTAATCTGAAAAACATCAAATTAAAAGAAAGCTCGCTTGGTTTTTATTCGACAGTATCGGGTAATCAAATCACAGCAGATAGTCTTGATGCTGAGTATTGGTGGAATAATATTCGACACCCGGTCTTATTTGCAGAGTCCATGGAAAAGTTATTGGGTGATGGTTATCAAGTGTTTATGGAGATTGGCCCTCATCCTGTCTTACGAAGCTATGTTAATGAGTGTAGTCGTGACAAAGATGTCGAAATAGCATTAATAACTACAATAAAGCGTCAAGCAGAATCAAAGACAGTATTACTAAACGCTCTGTATAGTTGTCAACTTGCTGGATGTAGCTTGAATGAAAGTATAGTTTTTCCTTTTTTAAAAACTAATAAACCGCCATCTATTGTACTTCCTCATTACCCATGGCAGCGTGAAAAACACTGGTATAGTTTAACAGCTGAGGGAGGAGATCTCGTTAACCGCGATCGAGAACATCCTTTGCTTGGATACCGATTAAAGAACTATGAAGCGTGTTGGGAAAATCAAATAGATACTGCTTTATTTGGCTATCTAGCTGATCATGTTGTAGATGGGGGCGCGGTAATGCCCGCTGCTGCATATATAGAAATGGCCTTGGCAGCTTCAAAGGCTTGGTTTAGTGATTTGGAAGATGAACAACCACAATGGGAGATTGAAAATTTAGAAATTAGAGCACCAATTGTACTTGATCATAGTAAAATACTTCGTTTTAAACTGTTGCCCAAAGATGGTGGTTTTATTATCAGTAGCAGGGACCGTTTAAGTGATGGTTTATGGTCAGAAAACGTAGTTGGCAGACTACTTGGTGAAACTAATAGAAAACAGCCAGAAAAAATAATTATTTCTTCCTTTAGCAAGAATTCAGAAAAACATATTACTGACTCAGGACATTATAAGTTAACGGAAGCAGTAGGCTTAAGCTATGGTCCAACTTTTCAAGGTATTGAAGAAGTATGGGTCTCTGCATTAACTGCACTAGCTAAGCTTAAATCAGAAGAAGCCTTAGGGATAAGTTCAACTGAATACCAATTACATCCCAGTTTATTGGATGCTGGTTTTCAAGTTTTGGTTGACCTATTTTCTGAAGAAATAGAACAAGGTAGTCAAGCAGCTTTAATACCTGTGCAGGTAGGTAAGTTGTATTACTATCAGAATGTAACTGATTTAACCTACTTGTCTGTTTCAGTGACGAAACAAAGCCCACAATCTGTAGTGGCGAACTATTTATTCTTGGATAGCGATGGCGAGGTTTTAGTTGAATTAAAGGATTGTCGATTTAGAGGTGTGCAATTGATGCGGAGCAAATCATCATTGCCAAACACCTATGAATTTAAACCTTTATTGATGCCACACCTTAATCAGAATAATCAGTCGCCGATGCCCGAACCAGCATTATTAGTTTCTCATGCTGTTAGTTTTTTGAAAGAAAATGAACAAGAACTGCAACGTGATAGGCATTATCAACAAGTATTACCATTATTCGATTTGATGGTTTCAATGTTTGCATGGCAAGCGATACAGCAACTTAATCCTAAAGGGGACGAATTCACACTAGAATCACTTGCAGAGCAGGCTCACATTGAATCAGTGAAATTACCTTTATTATCAAGACTATTAAATATTCTAGTGGAGGATGATCTTGCGACTTATGATAATAATCAATGGCTATTAGCTGCAACTAGTGACCTTCCTTCTGCTGAAGATATATGGCTATCTGTATTAGGTGATTCACCTGATTATTTACCTGAACTCATGTTATTAGGTAGATGCGGAAAGCATCTAGCAGATGTACTCCAAAGTAAAATAAACAGTGATGATTTATTGTTTTCTGAGAAAAGCAGTATTCAAGAACACTGGAGCGGTGCTTCGCCTAGTAATCTAAGTATGAATTTAGCATTGCGTCATATTTTAAGTGAAATTGTATCTGATTGGCCTGCCAACAAAAGAATAAGAGTCCTTGAAGTTGGAGGGAATGACACAGAAATTAGTCAACAAATACTCCCAGTATTTCCTTCAGATCAATGTGATTATGTTTATATTCATCAAGATGAGTCTTTGTTATTAAAAGCAGGCTTTAATCTTGAGGACTGGGATTTTGTAAATACTCAGCTACTCGACTTAAGCCATAATTTTATTAAAAGTAATTCACCATTGGACTTGGCTAGTTTTGATATAGTTATAGTTGCAAATACTTTATATCGTTCAGATGATTGTGCAAAGTCACAAAAAAACATTAAGAAATTACTAGCATCAAAAGGTGTCCTTTTGGTACTTGAGAGAGAGTCAGATCGCTTTATGGATATGACTTTTGGTTTGCAAAATGATTGGTGGGTTCACAGTTCTGAAGAATCTGGAGAAATACCATTACTTATGAGCGCCAATGCATGGCGATCTGAACTGAAAGAAACTGGTTTTGAGCAAGTCGAATTGTTGGTTGAGCCAGAAGCTACAGGTGACATCGGTGCTTTTATGGTTTTGGCTCAGAATCTTAGTCAAGATTACCTAGAACCAGCTTCCGATGTTATTGTTGAAAACTCAAACACATGGATGATTTTAAAAGATAAATCAACTCTGTCCTCCACATTGACTAGTGAGCTTAATAAAAAGCTGACTAATTTAGGACATGAAATTATAATTGTGGAAGCTGGCGATACCTACAAACGATTAGGTCAATTGCATTTTGAAATTAATGCTAATTCTAAAAATCCTCAAGATGAGAGTTTTGAACATATAATTACTACTTTAAATAAATTGGATATACATTGTGATCAAATAATTCATTTAATGGGTCTACGAAGACATTCAGATATCAATTTAACAGAAAATGAAAATCTTAATCTACAGCAACTAAGATGTGCAACTACTATAGATTTAGTTAAGAGCTTATCGATATTAAATCAAGAGAACTTACCTTCTTTAAAGCTTATTACTTCTGGCGGAGCTGCTATTGCTAATGAAGATTTAGATTTTCCATATTGTCAAAATCCTTCACAAGCTACATTGTGGGGATTAGGACGTGTAATTATGAATGAACATCCAGACTTAAACTGTCAGATGTTTGATCTGCAAGGTGTACTAGATGCAAATTCTACCAGTAGATTATTAATTAATGAATTCATGACTACCAATAATGTGCCTACTCAAGCACAAGAAAATGAAATAATTCTTAACGAAAATGTAAGACATGTTCTGCGTATGAAGCAAACTCGTATTGATAATTTAAATACGCAGAAATATTCAAATAAATATAAACCATTTGCACTTAAATTTAGCACGCCAGGACAGTTAAAAAATCTCGTTTGGCAAGAATTAGAGGATGATTTCTGTCAAGCGGATGAAATAGAAATCAAGCCTCATGCCGCTGGTCTTAACTTTCGTGATGTAATGTATGCAATGGGTTTGTTATCTGACGAAGCCGTTGAAAATGGTTTTGCTGGGCCTACATTGGGTATGGAAGTTTCTGGTGTGGTTACAAATATTGGAAGTGCTGTTACTGAATTTAAAAAAGGAGATAAAGTTGTAGGTTTTGCACCTGCTTGTTTCAGCTCTCGAGTAATTACTCAGACAACTGCAATTACAAAAAAACCAGAAGGTTGGAGTTTTGAGGAAGCAACGACAATCCCAACTACTTTCTTCACTGTCTATTATGCCTTAAAACACTTAGCACAAATTGAACCAAGTGAAAAAATTCTAATTCATGGTGCTGCGGGAGGTGTTGGTATTGCAGCAATCCAATTTGCTAGATACTGTGGTGCAGAAATTTTTGCAACCGCTGGTAGTGATGAAAAACGTGACTTTGTTCGTTTATTAGGTGCGGACCATGTAATGGATTCGCGTTCTTTAGCTTTTGCTGATGATATTATGCGAATTACGAATGGCGAAGGCGTTGATATAGTTCTTAACTCATTAGCGGGTGAGGCTATAACTAGAAACCTTGCTGTCTTGAAACCCTTCGGGAGGTTCTTGGAGTTAGGTAAACGAGATTTTTATGAGAATAGTAAAATTGGTTTACGCCCCTTTAGGAATAATATTTCCTACTTTGGTATTGATGCTGATCAATTGTTAATTGAAAGACCAGATTTAGCTAACAGGCTCTTTAAAGAAATGATGTCTCTGTTTGATAATGGTAGTTTAAGACCGATGCCTTATCGCAGCTTCCCTGCAACAAGAATAGAAGATGCTTTTCGCTATATGCAACAATCTCGTCAGATTGGTAAAGTCGTAGTATCTTTTGAAAATGGAAACTCAATATCCCAAGAGAATATTCATCCATTACCATCACAAGAACAAGAACTAAGCTGTGATCCGAATGCTTGTTATTTAGTTACCGGAGGTTTAAGTGGATTTGGGCTAAAAACAGCCGGTTGGCTTGCTGAAAAGGGAGCTAAATCTTTAATTCTAATTAGTCGAAGTGCTAATGTTGATGAACAATCTAAGCAAATTATCCAGTCATTAAAAACTAAAGGGGTAAATGTGTTTATCCGTGCATGTGATGTTACTGATAAAACGTCTTTAGTAAACTTAGTTACTGAAATACAACGTGATATTGCTCCTTTAAAAGGCCTGATACATGCGGCAATGGTTTTAGATGATGGTCTGATTAGAAATATGACCCAAGAGCAACTATTGAAAGTAATGGAACCAAAAGTTACAGGTGCTTGGAATCTACATGAGTCGACTTATGAAATAGACTTAGATTTCTTCGTGCTGTACTCATCTGCCACTACTTTTGTCGGGAACCCTGGACAAGCTAATTATGTTGCGGCAAATAGTTATATGGAATCCTTGGTCAATTATAGAAGATCAATTGGTTTAAAGGCATGTTTTGCGGCATGGGGTGCTATATCTGATGTGGGCTACTTGGCACGTAATGAAGAAACCAAAGATGCGCTGCAGTCACGATTAGGTGGCGAAGCCTTAAACTCAGATAAAGCCTTACAGATGCTAGAAAAAATTATCCTTAGTAACAAAGCAGGTGCTGCTGTTATTGATTTAGATTGGGGTGTAATACAACGTGTAATGCCATCTGCTAGCTCTGCTAAATATGAAGAATTACAGCGAAATGTAAAGAAATCAGATAGTGATCATGAAGATATACAAACTTTGATAACAAACATGAATCATCTAGAGATAAATGATTTAGTGGTTGATTTACTTTTAGATGAAATCGAACAGATACTACGATTACCTCGAGAAAAGTTAGACGTTGAAAGATCAATCTATGATCTTGGTATGGATTCCTTGATGGGCATGGAGTTAGTTCTAGCGATAGAAGAACGTTTTGGTGTAAAACTTCCAGTAATGGCTCTAACTGAAGGGTCTAATATAATACGAATCGCGGCACGGATAACTGAGCAACTTTCTGATGATGAAATTGAAGTTAACGAGTCTGAAGAGAGAGCTGTAGATAAACATGAGGAAAATATTTCAATTGCAGCTTCCCGACACGGTCATTCGGCCAACATGAGTGAAGCTGAAGCTGAAGCTTTATCCAAGAAGCTTATTGAAGATGCTATGAAGCATTAAAGTAGTGATTATTTCGTATATGAAATAGTCATTAAATAAAGAGTATTCAATATAACCTAACTAAGTTGTGATAATCTTCAGCTATGACAAAACCAGTAAAAAATAATTTATTTGGCTTAAGCGGTTCTTTAAAGGATCAACTAGCACAAAAAATGCTCGAAAAGCGTTTGAAAAAAGTTACTGAAGCCAAGATGCAGTCTGGCGATGTACTGAGAACCCGTAAATCATTACAGTCTAATTCGAAAATTCCTGATGAGTTTTGTCGTTTTGATATGTTTCCTGGTTACCAACAGATCAAAATTTTAGAAGCAGGGGGTGAACAGTTAGGGGTCCCTAGTCCATTTTTTAAATCTCATGAAGGTGTTGCTACAGACACCACAGTAATAGCTGGAAAAGAATACATCAACTTTGCTAGTTATAACTATCTTGATTTGTGTGGACATCCAGAAGTTTCTAAAGCTGCTGAAGATGCAATAAAAAAATATGGAACATCAGCGTCTGCTAGTCGTCCTGTTGCTGGTGAAAGACCTATTCAACGAGAATTAGAAATCGAGTTAGCTAAAGTCTACGATGTGGACGATGCAATAGTTTTTGTTAGCGGCCATGCGACAAATGTCACAACCATAGGTTATCTGTTTGGACCTAAAGATTTAATTCTTCATGACTCATTAATCCATAACAGCGTTGTTCAAGGCGTTCAGTTATCCGGTGCAACACGATTGACATTTCCTCATAATGACTGGCAAGCTTTAGATGAAATCTTATTCCAGCAACGTAGAAATTACGAGCGTGTATTGATATGCGTTGAAGGCATATACAGTATGGATGGCGACTATCCTGATTTGAAACGTTTTATTGAGATAAAGCAACGTCACAAAGCCTTTTTAATGGTTGATGAAGCTCATTCTCTTGGAGTAATGGGTGAAAGAGGTCATGGCTTAAAAGAGTACGCAGGTGTCGATGGGCATGAAGTTGATCTGTGGATGGGGACTTTAAGTAAAACTTTAGCAGGTTGTGGTGGATACATCGCGGGTGAAACTGCTTTGATTGATCACCTTAAATTTTCTGCTCCTGGTTTTTTATATAGCGTAGGCATATCTCCACCCTTGGCAGCTGCTTCAATTGCAGCATTAAACATATTAAATAGAGAACCTGATCGTGTCTCTAGTCTTAAGGCTCGTGGTAACCAGTTTTTAGAATTAGCGAAGGATAAAGGCCTGAATGTCGGATCAAGTGCAGGACTATCTGTTATACCTGTTATTACAGGTAGTTCAGCGATGGCAGGTAGATTAGCAAATGCCTGTTTTGAGCGCGGTATTAATGTTCAACCTATTTTTTATCCGGCTGTTCAAGAAGGCATGGCTCGATTACGTTTCTTTATTTGTTCATCCCATACAGAAGAGCAAATAGAAACTACTATCAATGTTTTAGTCGAAGAAATGCATAAACTTAAGTAAGATTATTGCTCTTTATGAATAATAAAAAGAAGGTCATCTTTTGTACCTATTCTAGTATTTATTCTTCTATTGTTTTAGAACAATTAATTGCAGATCAAGATATTGAATTGGTGGGAATTGTGAATTCCACTCGCGTTCTCCGTCCCTCTTTAACCCCCATTCAAGGGGCTATTTCCCAGCTAAAAATATCAGGTTTTAGATATTCAACTTATTTGTTTTTGATAACGGATATTTTTAAATGGATTCAACCTTTGTTTTTTCTTAAACAGTCACTTTTAAGACAAATTCATTCATTAGCAAAATCAAATAATATTTCTATATGTGACACTAAAGATATTAACTCTAATGAAGCAATCGATTTCATTAAAGAGAACCAACCAGAAATTATGCTTTGTGCTCATTTCAATCAATTATTAAAAGCCCCTATTTTTGCAATTGAAAAGCTCAAACTTATCAATATTCATCCTTCGTTATTGCCCAAATATAAAGGTGTAGATCCTGTATTTTATGCTCTGAATAATAACGCTAATGAAATAGGTGTAACGTTGCATAGAATGGATGAAAATTTTGATACAGGTGAAATACTGTCGCAGAGTTCGATGATAGTTGATTCAAAGAAGAGCCTTTTCTTCAATAATTGTCAGCTATTCAAAAGTGGCGTAGAACTTGCCATAAGTTGGATGAAGAATGCAAACTCTTCACCTATTGAGACCATGGAAAATAACCATCAAGATGATCCTCTCTTTGATAAAGATTATGATTCATGGCCGACTAGAAAAGACGTAAAAGATTTTAATAAGTCAGGAAGGCGATTAATAACAATTTCTGCTCTTTGGAATCAACTATGACAGATAAGTCTTATTTTCGTAGTTCTGGTTTTGTGAAAGAATCAGAAATTTATACGGAGTTGGGTACACTTATTGATTTGAAAAAAGTTCCTCCTTTTTTAAGAACATTACTTGTTACGGATGGAACCGTTACAAAATCTTTGGAAGCGTGGTTTTGGGAACGAATAAAAATACACCCCATAAGTAATTCCTTAGAAGTTATGAAAGATGGCCTCCCAGGCCTAGAGGTATCTACTGGTGATAAGGTTTTACATCGCGAAGTTATTTTGAAAGGTGTCGAATCTGGTACAAACTATGCTTGTGCTCGTTCAAATGTTTCGCTCAAACATTTACCCAAAGAGATAGGGGATGCCTTAGAAAAAGGTGAAATTGGTATCGGTGAATTATTACGAGAAGAGGGTGTTGAAACCTATCGTGATATCTTCAATATTAACTATTTATCAACCTTACCTCCGAATGATAAATTACTATCTTCATTACCATCTGAAGTTTTATTAAGAAGTTATCGAATTAGAGTAAATGGATGTCCTGCGATTGTGGTAACTGAGTATTTTCCTGTGAGTATTTTTAAGCCTTGATGATAATGATGGAAAAGTAGGGGGGTGTCATTTTTTATTATTTAAAGACTAAAAATCAATACTTTTGTACCTTTGTCTTGAACATCATTATAAACCTCTGGCGGTTTGATTTCGTCTATCAATTTAAAATTAGGGGCATTCTCTTTCATCATGTTGGATAAAAAATCTACACCCGTTAATGATCCTAAATGAGGCGTATTTATACACAGAAATAAGAGACCATCTTTATTAAGAAACTCGACAAATCTCCGAATCATTTTTGGATAATCCCTGACAAGATCAATGCTGCCTTTTTGAAAAGTAGGAGGATCACAAATAATTAAGTCATAAGGTCCACGTTTATTGATTCGACCAAATGATTTTAGAATGTTCAATTTTTCAAAACGAATTTTATCTAAAGCTTGTTCATTGAGCCGATGATTTTCGCGTCCAGTATTTAAAAAAGGGCTGCTCATATCTATGTTGAAAACCGATTTTGCGCCTCCAGCCAAGGCTGCTACTGAAAATCCACAGGTATAAGAAAAGAGATTAAGTATCTGTTTGTTATTACTATTTTCTTTTACCCAATCTCGGCCATTTTTCATATCTAAAAATAAGCCTGTATTCGCACCAGATTTAAAAGTAAGTTTATATTTTAACTCACCCTCAAGTATATCTAGTTGATGAATTGAATCGCCATAGATCGTTTCAAATACCCAACTAGTTTCATATCTGTGCTGTACTTGAATTGAAGTACATTGATAAAATCGAGTTTTTAGCTCATTTGCTAACTGAGTCAAATCAGTCTTACTCAAAGGGGCAAACAGCGTTATTAATAAAACTGGTTTTAACCAATCAATCGTAATGTGATTTAAATCTTTGTAAGCATGCCCACGGCCATGAAAAAGACGTTGTGCTTGCTCAAACTTTCCTTCAACAGGAACAGATAAGTTTGTAAATAGTGTAGAAAAATTTAAGGGTAGTGGCGCATTCATACTGTTACCTAACGATATACTTTCCCATTAGCTTTTATCCAACCACCTTTCTTAAGTCCTTTTGGGTCATGATGCGTCCAATGTATCACGCCTCCGCGATTATTCCATTCATATCGGCCATAAACACTGATTGAATCTCCCTTTTTGATGGGGACTCTAGATGCTAGGTCTATATTGTGAGCAACCAACAAGGTAATGTCCGATGAGGGACTAATAAGAAACTTTTGATGACGACTACCACTCAGGTCATCTTTAAGCTTATGAACAATTTTTCCATTTAAACCTACCCAGAACTGTGCATTAGTATTATTTTTTGCTTCCCTAATTTGACTAATTGCCTGTTTTTGTTCATTTTTAGTAAATTGAGTTACGGTGGTTTTAATGGAAGAACTCGTATCTGAGCTATAATTTTTATTATAGTAATTAACACCAGTTGCAATGGCTGCTGCAACTAGCATAAATATTATTCTTCTAATTTTTCGTCTTAGATTTTTTTTGAAAGGATAGCGACGATATTTAGAAGAGTTGCTGCGCATAGTTTTAATTAATTTGATGTTTGTTGTTTTCGCTATTTTGCATCTTCAACGATCTATTTACGATAGCGTTTGATATATCGAGTATAACAATGATTCAAGAATCAATACTTACTTGTTCTCACTGCAAGGATAAACGACGAGAAGAACTAATATTAGACTAAAAATTGCTACATTTATTGTGAACATGGTGACTATCCATGTTTATATGCTCAAGTGATTATTCCTGCTGGTTACAACAATGAATAATTTACATATATAAATTTCTCAAGGAGAGAAAACATGTCTGATAAACAATTTGCCAGTGGAAAGTGCCTATGCGGAAAAGTCAATTACACCATAAAGGAAGAACCTTTGAAAATGGCTCAATGTCATTGTCTCGATTGCCAACGTTCTTCGGGGACAGGTCATTTATCTCTCGCTTTCTTTAGTAAAGATAAAGTTAGCATAGAAGGGGAGACTAGTTCATTCACGACGCAAGCCGACGATGGGCCTGAAATAACACGTCATTTTTGTCCAGATTGTGGTAGCCGACTATATGGCACCAATAATGTGAATACCGGTTTGATTAGTATTTCCGTTGGTTGTCTCGATGATCATTCATGGTTCACGCCACAAGCCATTGTTTACAATAAAAGAAAGCCAGCTTGGGATTGCATGGATACTAGTCTTCCCACATTTGAAGAGATGCCTCCTGCGCCCAAATAAAAAATTATTAAACTATCTAGTGATATTGACGATGACAGTGATAAGGACAAAACATTGTTTTGATATTAGGTGGCTTTAAAAAAATCTTTAACCTCAAATGAGGCTAAATTCTTAAAATGTACTATGTTTAGATGATAAAAACCATTACTTAACTAATTAGGAGTAAATAGATGATCGATTTCTTATGTAAGCTTTGGCCTTATTTAGCAGGCGGTTTAATTGGCTGGCTTCTTGCTGGATGGTTGGCTCGAAGATTTAAATATTCAGAACCACCAGTAGAGAAAATTGTTGAAAAGCAAATTGATAATCCTCAACATCTAGCGTTAATCAGCAAGCTAGAAAATGAAAATAAGGAAGTAGCAGGCCTAAGAACCAAACTATCAGGTTATGAATCAGCGACTCCAAGGACTATTGATAATCCCACTCATTTAAAGAGGATTAATGAACTGGAAGCACAAGTGAATAGTTATAAAAATTCAATAAATGATACTTCCCCAACATATTCCTCAGGCGAGGGTAAAATAGTTGATAATCCAGCTCATTTGAAAAGAATTTCAGAGCTAGAAGCTCAAGTAGTTAGTCTGAAAAAAACGGCTAACACAACACCGCAAACGGCTCTGTCTAGTGCGACTAAAACTGTAGATAATCCTGCACATCTAAAACGGATTAGTGAACTAGAGTCTCAAGTTAAAACAATGGGCCAAGGTCCCGCAATCGATTTACTAGCAGCTAAAGCAGCTGGTTTTAGATTAAAAGATGAGAATGACTTAACTGCAATAGAAGGAATTGGCCCTAAGATCAATGATTTAATCAAAGCAGACGGTATCGAATCATTTAGTGCACTTTCTAATTCACCCGTATCAAAAATACAAACGGTGCTAGATAATGCAGGCGCAAGTTATAAAATAGCTAATCCCGGTACTTGGCCGGATCAGGCAAACCTTGCGGCCAATAATCGCTGGTCTGCCTTGAAAGCTCTGCAAGATGTGCTAGTAGGAGGTGTTTATCCTGAATCAACAACTAAACCTAGTTACTCATCTAATTCAAGTTCATCTAAAAAGGAGAAAGAAGCATCTGCGGTAAATAAAACTGCACCAACAAAAGATCCAGAAATATCTTCATCCGTTGATAAAGCAGCTGCAAAAGCAGCTGGATTTAGAGTAAAAGCTAAAGATGGAAGAGATGATTTTACAGTTGTAGAAGGAGTCGGTCCTAAAATTAATGATTTAATTCATGATGCTGGCATTCATACATATTCAGAATTAGGAAGAACATTGGTCGAGAGTATTCAGAAAATACTAGACGATGCTGGTCCTAGATATAAGCTAGCAAAACCCGGTACATGGCCTGCTCAAGCAGATCTAGCCGCTGAGAATAAATGGGAAGCACTTAAAGCTTGGCAAGATGAATTGGATGGAGGTAAATAATCATGGATAATAATTCTAATATTACGCCTAGATGGGCGGGTTTTCGCAAGCTCTGGATCATTGTAGCTATTATTTTGTTTCTATTGCTTGTGCTACTCATGTTGGCAGGTTACAGCCCATGGGGAACAAAATGCGATGTACCTCCTACAATAGTAGAGAAGGTTGTTGAAAAAGAAAAGCGTGTAGATAACCCAGATTTATTAGCTCGTATTGCTGTTCTTGAAAAAGAAAACACACAAATTGCGAATTTAAAATCCAATCTAGAAGGTCTTACTAAATCATCAGGTTTAGTTGCAGGTTTACAAGCTAAAATTAAAGCGCTAGAAGCGGTTGATTTGAATTTTGAGAATCCTTCTCTGGTGAATAAAATTAGCGCTTTAGAAAAAGAGAATGGACTTATTGATGGTCTTAAAGCCAAAGTAGCTGCGCTCGAAGCAGTCGATGTTAATTTTATTAAGCCTGATGATAATTCTAATCTGTTGCAAAAAATTAGTGGCTTAGAAGCTAAGAACCTTGCAATTCCCGTTTTAGAATCACGTATAAAGATATTGGAAACTAAAGAACCTGAATTAATTAAGATGATTGATGGTCTTAAACAAGAAAATGCTTTAATTCCTGGTTTAAAAGCAAAGCTTGCAGCTCTTGAAGCAGTCGATGTTAATTTCACTAAACCTGATGGTAGTATCGAATTATTACAAAAAATTAGTGGTTTAGAAGCTAAAAATCTTGCAATACCCGTTTTAGAATCACGGATTAAAAATTTGGAATCTAAACAACCAATTTTGAATAAGACTATTGCGGATCTTCAAAAAGAGAATGGTTTAATTCCTGGTTTAAAAGCTAAGCTTGCGGCATTAGAAGCAGTGGATGTTAATTTTACAAAGCCTCAAGATAATACTGAGTTGCTGACTAAGATAAGTGATTTAGAAAAAGAAAATGGCTTGATTCCTGGATTAAAGGCAAAAGTGATGGCTTTAGAGGCAATTGACATCAATTTTATTGCAAAAAAGTCAGATTCGGATTCATCAGTGATGGTTGCTCCTCAAGCGGCAAAGCTATTCTTTGAACCGGGTAGTTCACGTTTTCCAAAGGATGGGGGTCAGTCCATGGCTGATGTGATCGTGTATTTGCGAACTAATCTAGGTTCAAAGGTATCGCTCTCAGGATTCCATGACGCGACGGGTAATGCTAAATGGAATCGTAGATTAGCAATAAAACGTTCAAACCGAGTTAAGCAAATATTGATGGATGCAGGTATTTCAGACAATCGTATCTTTGTTGAAATCCCAACGCAAACATTAGGTACGGGTGCCCCCGAAGAGGCACGAAGAGTTGAAGTAAAGGTTTTAAATTAATCAGGTTTTGTTGATAATTTAACCATTGGAAGAATCAAAACAACCCACTTTTTATGTGGGTTGTTTTTTGTTTGTATTACTCTTTTTCAAGAAATAATTCTTTTAATTGAATACCAAAGCATCAAAAAGTGGGGGGGTGTCAATGTAAACTCTCATTGGAGAGGTTACAGACATATTTATTGAATAAAGTTAAGCTGGATAATAAATTGCATCTGCAACAAGATCATTGACGTATTATACGAATAATTCAAATCAATTTAAAAAAGTGTAGGTCTATTATCAACTCAGAAATTAAACAAAGCTCTCCCTGGATCAAAAGAGCAATATATCTTTCATTATTTGCAGGATTACTCATCTTATATCGCTATTTACCTTTGGATGAATGGATAAATAGTTTTCAGATTTGGGTGAAAGATCTTGGTGCTTTAGGTTGGATTATTTCAATTTTTGGCTATGCAATAGCAAGTTTCTTTCTAATTCCTGGAGCACTGTTAACCATCACCGCGGGTTTAGCCTTTGGCTTATGGGGCTTTTTTATTGTAGTCATCGGTGCAACCATTGGCGCCAGTATGTCTTTTTTAGCTGCTCGTTATTTATTTAGAGACTCTGTAGAAAAAACGCTAAGTAAACGTCCACTGTTCAATGCAATAAACGAAGCGATTAAAGAAGAAGGTTGGAAAGTCGTAGGTCTCATGAGATTTTCACCTGCAATGCCATTCAGTTTACAGAACTGGTTATTTGGTGTTACAGCCGTTAAGTTTTTCCCTTATTTTCTAGCAACTTTCTTTGGCATTATGCCTGGAACATTATTATATGTTTGGATAGGCTCAATAGGAGCAAGTGCCGCAGGTGGTGAGGCTTCAAATGCAAAATTAGCTTTTTTAGTCGTGGGAATTATTGCCACACTCGTCGTTACCATTTTTATTGGTAAAAAAGCGAAACAAAAATTAGAAGTACATGGTTTGGATAAAGAATGAAGAAATTTGAAGATCACTTAGTTACTGCAAACGGTGAGAGACGTGCATTTGTAGATATGAAACAGCTCTCTACGCTTTGGTTAAATACAGGAACGCTATGTAATATTACTTGTGGAAATTGTTACATAGAATCATCTCCAAAAAACGATGCGTTGGTCTACATGACCTATCAAGAAGTCTGTACTTATCTCGATGAAATTCGTGATGAAAACATGAGTACCACTGAAATCGGAATTACAGGTGGAGAACCATTTATGAACCCAGACATTATTCCGATAATGGAAGAATGTCTGAGCAGAGGATTCAAGTTAATGATGTTAACCAATGCCATGCGTCCGATGATGCGGCATAAAGATGATCTGCTTGAATTAAACCAAAAATATCAAGACGCATTAACGATGCGAGTCTCAGTTGATCATTTTAATCCTAAGCTACATGAAGAAGAACGTGGCAAAGGAACTTTTGATATCACACTTAAAGGTCTCATGTGGCTTTCAGAAAACAATTTCGACATGAACGTTGCAGGAAGAACTCGATGGGGTGAGCAAGTAGAAGATTTACGTATTGGCTATGCTGAATTTTTTAAAGCCAATAACATAACAATAGATGCCTCAAACCCAATGAAATTAGTATTGTTTCCTGAAATGGATGAAAAGGCTGAAGTCCCTGAGATCACCACGGATTGCTGGGGTATATTAGATGTAAAACCCGAAGCTATGATGTGTTCGAATTCTCGTATGGTAGTTAAGAGAAAAGGTGCAGAAAAACCTGCTGTCATTGCTTGTACTTTATTACCTTACGAAGATGAATTTGAATTCGCTTCCACACTCAAAGAAAGTAGTGACCGTGTTTACCTAAATCACCAACATTGTTCTAAGTTTTGTGTATTAGGTGGCGGTTCTTGTGTCGCTATAGTCGCTTAATCCAGTTGATTAGATGTTGTTGGTTTTCGTTCTGAAGTCCATCAACGGGTTTAGGCATTTCATCAAGCACACTTTTAAAATCAGATTTGGTATCCACATCCGTTAACATTGCTAGTAGATGTGGTTTTGAGTCTAGTTTTGACACTAATATCTCTCTTGTATTTTCATGACTCCACGGGGTCTCAGACCATGCTTGAGAAGCTATTTTACTTCGACCTCCTAGTAAATAATAACCTCCATCAGTTGCAGGTCCGATAACAAAATCATGTGACCTCAATGCCGTGATTGCTTCTTCAATAAACTTTTTAGAAAGCTGTGGAGCATCAGCACCAATTAAGATTACTGCTTCGAATGTCTTCAAAAGTTTATTGTAAACATGGCTTTGGCGATCACCTAAATCTCCATCACCCGTGTGGAGTTTTTCAAAGTCATCCCAAAGCGGATCGTACAAACCATTCACTTCGCCAACTGCCCAGTAAGGTGAAATCTCAACTTCTCGTAAAGTGCTTACAATTGACTTAAGGCTAAGCCTATAAAAAAACTCAGCTTTCTGTTGACCAATAGTCGCGGCTAGCCGAGTTTTTAGTGGCGAGAGTCCTGGAGTTTTCACAAATATAGCAATGGCTACTTTCATGGTTTTTAGCTTCATAGCTTCTTAAGTAATAATTCGATCATAATTACCCAATGCGACAGAGTAGTTTTTAACCAACCTTGTGTATGGTACTTTCTGGCACTGCTCATAATGTTTGAGGAGGTGAAAGTGATATCCATATTGAGTTGTTTGGCTTTTCTAATGAATAATAAGTCTTCACCATACGGTGTATCTTCTGGATAAGCCCCAATCTGGTTAAATTGATTTTTAGAAACACAGAACCCTTGATCTCCGTAAGGTAATTTAAACCAAGACGATCTTAAATTTGCCCAACTGGCATTCCACGCGCTCATTCCTGCATTTTCAAATACTAATCCAAAATAATGGACTGCGTTTGGTTGTTGTTCAATTGATTGAATCAGTGTAGTAACATTATGTTGATTGATGCGACTGTCAGCATGCAGAAACCATAAATATTCACGAGATGCTTGTACAGCACCAGCATTTAAACTCTTGGCACGACTGCCTTCACTGCTTTCAATAATTTCAGCACCAAAGGGTTTCAAATCGTTTAGCAGTTTTTTAAGTTCTGTCTCTTGCTTCCAAACTGGAATAATAACGCTGATATTTTCAAGAGTGTGATTTGTATATTGATCAGGCACGTAAAACATTCAACCAAGATTTTTGTTCTTCATTTAAGGCCTCATCTGGAGTCAAAATTGATGTTTGTAAACTGCTACGAATACTCTCGGGAATATCTGTAAATGGGACTTTTAAAAGTTCCGATAGAACACTTTTCGCTTTCTCTAAAGTACCAAGATAAACCTCAAAAAACTTTTCAACACTCACATGCTGAGAAGGATCTTCCATCCAGCAATCATAATCGGTCACTAAACAAACCGTACAGTAAGCCAATTGCGCTTCGCGCGCTAAAAAAGCTTCAGGTACATTGGTCATACCTACTAGATCACATTTGGCTTGATTACGAAGGAAATAGCTCTCAACTTGAGTTCCTAGACGAGGGCCTTCAACGCAGCCGTAAGCTTTATCAATATGAATATCTTGATCAATACGCTTTGCCGCCGCTGCAATATCTGCACTTAAAGATGGGCAAACAGGGTAGGCCGTTGATACATGTCCAGCAATACCATTGCCAAAAAAACTAGCGTCACGTTTACCACGAGTATGATCAAAATATTGAGATGCGATAGCAAGATCACCTGGTTTTATCTCTTCACGTAAACTGCCCGCAGCAGACACACCAAAAACACGAAGCGCGCCTAGTGTCTTTAGGGCAAAAATATTCGCTTTATAATTCACTTCATGCGGTAAAAACTGATGACCTTTACCGTGACGTGCTAAAAATAGAATAGTGTGGCCTGAGTAGCTTCCTTCCAAAATAGGTGCAGAGGTTTTGCCAAATGGGGTGTTAATATTATGCTCTTTAACAATCTCTAAGCCATCAAGTTCATATAAACCCGATCCACCAATAACTCCCAACATACTCTTTCCTTTAACTTGATCTATATTTTAAAACGTTAATATTAACAATGATATATCTTAAAATGGGAGTTTCTTTAGCCAGCCGACGATCTTTCGTGTTTTATCGCTAAAAAGTGATGGCGTAAACCAAGACCCTGCAACACGCTTACTAATCTCACCAAACGTAGGATAAGGAGCGATGATTCCTGTCAGGTCTTTTAACTTCATACCTTTAGTAATCGCTAGTGACCAAATTCCGATTAACTCTCCAGCATGAGGTCCAACAATGCCAGCTCCTAAAATTTTACCTTTATTAGTGACTGTAATCTTGATTAAACCCGCGGTTGATTTCTCACACTGTGCGCGATCGTTCTCTTCAAACGGCCAGCTGATAGTTTTGATAGCATTTTCGCCGTGTTTATCTAAGGCTTCTTTATGCGTTAATCCAACATTTGCAAGTTCAGTATTAGTATAAGTCACCCAAGGAATCGCTTTATAATCAACTTTTGCCGGCATCTTAAAGCAGATGTTACGAATTATAATACCTGCATGATAACCCGCTATATGTGTAAACTGAGGTCCACTGGCTACATCACCTGCTGCAAAAATATGTTTTTGAGAGGTTCGTAAACGCGCATCTGTTTTGATACCTTTACGATCAAAATCGACGTTCGCTTTTTCTAAATCTAGTTTGTCACAGTTTGTTTGACGGCCTGCCGCAACTAACAAATGCGATCCTTTGATAACAACAGCATCTCCATCCTTTTCTATATTTACAGTGACAGTGTCTTTAGTGTGCTTAACCGATTTAACCGCAGAGCCTTCATATAAATCGATACCTTTTGCTACTAAGTCATTGCGAAGCACTTCTACTAACTCAGGATCATCATTCGCTAGAATTGTACCCATATCAATGATACTGACCTTACAAGCTAAGCCCCGATGCGCCTCTGCCATTTCAACACCGATTGGACCACCACCAATAACAATCAAGTGATCTGGCTTTTCTTGTAGATCAAATATATTTTCATTAGTAAATACTTTATCTTTCTCGATGCCTTCAATAGGCGGTATGAATGCGCGTGCGCCAGTCGCAACAACAAAATACTTTGCTTTAATTGTATGCTCACCTGCTTGAATAGTATGTGCGTCTAAAAAAGTAGCTGCTTCACGAATGACAGTAGCGCCTAATTCTTCAAAACGTTCTTGTGAATCATGAGGTTCAATGACTTTTATCACACTTGAAACATGCTTCTTAACAGCTGCAAAATCTATTTCAGGTTCGTGAGATTTTATTCCATAAGCTTCGGTATTACGAAAACCTTGCGCGACTTTTGATGCTTTTAATAAGGCTTTTGAAGGAACGCAGCCTGTGTTTAAACAGTCTCCACCCATTTTATCTTTTTCAATTAACACTGTGCTGTAGCCAAGTTGTGCTGCACCTGCGACAAGGCTTAAACCTGCTGAACCCGCACCAATAACACATAACTCAAATTTTTGAACATTACTCATAATTATTTACCGTATACGTTTTTAGTTATACTTAGTGTTACTGTTTGTTTAATGACCAATCATAATCGAAGAAAGATATCTTTGTATTGTCATTAACATTTTGCTTTTTATAGGTCTGTAGCCATTTGTTAACATTGCCACCATTGAAATCTTCTCCAAACCAATCCATTACTTTAGAGACTCGAACCTCTTTAATGCCATTGATACTTTTAAAGCCTTTGCTTGCATTGTTGAGCGTTAAATTTGTTTGATGTTGAAGCTGTCCATTTAATTTACTCGCTCGGTAAGCTTCTCTGCGTAAATCAGGGCAAGAAATAGCAGCACAGTTAATTGCAAAGTGAATTCTAGGATCATTTAACTTACGAATAATGCCATGCTCGATTCCATCTAAAGTCAATTTCTTGCCATTAACATTCCAGCTAAAACGTTTCCAAGGGTTAGAAAAAAGACTACCCAAGTTTTTTATGCTTTCAGTTTCTTTCTCACGTGTAATTAAATCGATAGTTAAAACATTATAAGCATTAATCCAATAAGCGAGTTTTTCATCTTTAGACTTTAAAGTATTAGCATCTTTGCTGAGTATTTCATTTCTGACTTTCGTATGACGCTGATCTTTTGCCCAAGCTGAGTAATTAACTGCGTTATATTGAATGCCTGATTTAGTTACCATTTTTACATGGCTTTTTAATAAACCATCTAAGTTATTTTCATAAGCATGTGCGCCAAATGAAAGTGGCAATAAAGCTAAAAGGAAAAGTATTTTTTTCATCGTATTCTTCTTTTATCCATTATTAATAAGATTGTTATTTCAACTATTTCTACTTACGCAGATTAAAGCAATACAGATGAATAATAATGACTTTTTATGAGATTTTATTCGCGTAAGCTGTTTAATGTTAAACTATTATGAAAAGTTGAGTCTTTAAAATTGATTCGTTCGTATGATACGTTTACCGATTCAAAATCATTTATATTATTAGTTAATTGTAGTTATTTACTACGACTTGCAAGCAATTGATAAAAAGCAATGTTAACTAAATTAGCCGTTAATAGTTGTTATATAAAACGAAAATAGGTTCTTATGTTTGATTCAATAATTAATGATGAAGGAAGTTGGCGTTTGGGCATTTTTGTTTTTATGCTTTTGGGTCTATACCTTTGGGAGTTTTTGTCCCCACGTCGGAAACAATCAAAACTCTCATCTGTTATTAAACCCAATAACCGTCGCATAAACAATATAGCCGTTGTCATCATCGACACCATACTAGTACGTTTTTTAGTCCCACTATTACCCGTGGGAGTGGCTTTATACGCCACAGAAAACTCCATCGGTCTGTTTAATATAATCGACTTGCCAATTTGGATTGTATTTCCATTGTCGATCTTAATGTTAGATTTTATCATTTATGTACAGCATAGAATATTCCATGCCGTTCCGATGTTTTGGCGACTGCACCGAATGCATCACACCGATGTCGAATTTGATTTTACGACTGCTATCCGATTTCACCCCATCGAAATCATTCTATCCATTCTGGTCAAATTAATCTTTGTGCTATTATTGGGCTCACCTGCTGAAGCAGTGATTGTATTTGAGATTCTGCTCAGTTCAGCTGCCTTGTTTAATCACAGTAATATCAATATTCCAAAACCCATCGATAAAGTATTACGCCTGATTATCGTAACCCCTGATATGCACCGAGTTCACCATTCTGTGCATCGAATGGAGACTGATAGTAACTTTGGTTTTAATATACCTTGGTGGGATCGACTCTTCGGTACGTATATCGCGCAACCCAGAGACGGTCATCTGGATATGTCGATAGGCATTGAAAAATTTCGTGACGAAAAAGACTCAAGAATAGATCAACTACTCCTTCAGCCTTTTAAAAATCAATAGTTTAGCTCTAAAATGAAAGAATGTAATTCGTGCGGTAAATGCTGTATCAAATATAGCAAAGGACAGTTGTCAGCCTCACCTGAAGAGATCGAATATTGGGATGTATTCCGCCCCGATATTGCAGAGTATGTGCAAAATTCTGAAATATGGAAGAGCCCTAAAACGGGTAAATTAATCGACCTTTGTCCGTGGCTAAAAAAATCGCCTGATTCCAATGCGTACTTATGTGATATTTACCACGATCGACCAGAAGATTGTAAATTCTACCCATCGAACATAGCCGAAATGATCCGAGATGAATGTGAAATGTTGGAAGAAATGGATTTAGCTGATCCCCAAAAAGCACAAAAGTCTTTAGATAGGATTATGGCTGATAGTCGATAGTTATTAAGCTGTAAGCATTATTTAGAAATTAATTATGCAAAAAGTGGGGGGGGTGTCACTTAATCATGAACAACTGGGGGTGTTTTAAAATACCTTACTGGATATTCAAACCCATCAAGCTAAAAACATTCCAGCAACAACCGTTCTATCTTCTGCCATCAATATATTAAATGTACGACATGCCGCTTGTGTATCCATAATCTCGTAGCCTATTTGTTCTTTAGCGAGTCGTCGTAAAATTTCAGCAGGTGGGAATATTTGCTTTAAGCCTGTGCCTAAAATAATAATTTCTGGTTTCATTGCGTAGATAGCATCCAAATGATCTGCATTTAGCTCGCTGTATTTTGCAGGAGTCCAGTTACTTAATAGTTCCATTGGGGATATGACTAGTGATTGCGAATGAGGCAGGCCATTTATGGCAATGCTATTTTCATCATAAGCGGAAATTTTGTAATTGGCGCTATTATGGTCTTCGGCAAATTTCATATTATTTTTTCTTTGTTTTCTATCAGTATTTTAGTACCTCCATCATAGTGAATGCTGATTGACAGTCAAGGAACTGGACGGTAATGTTCTGCGTTAATATTTAGATGCCTTTACCTATAAGTTAAGGGTTTCAAAGTGTATAAATTTAATCAGTATAAATTCAAAGGAAAGCAAAAATGGATCCTGTTAAGGTCGGTTTATTGGGGTTAGGAACAGTCGGCGGTGGAACGGCAACAATCCTAAAAAGAAACGCAAAAGAAATCGCTAGACGCGCTGGACGTGGCATAGAAATTGATTTCATTGCAACCTTGGATCCAGCTCGCGCATCTGAATTAGGTGTTGAGAACACTCGCCTCACCAAAGATGCTTTTGAAGTGGTTGCTGATCCTGATATCGATATTGTTATTGAGCTCATCGGTGGCTATTCACCTGCTAAAGAATTAGTGATGGCGGCCTTAGAAAACGGCAAACATGTGGTAACTGCCAACAAAGCCTTGATCGCTATGCATGGGGAAGAAATCTTCGCTAAAGCTCAGGAGAAAGGTCTTGTAGTTGCATTTGAAGCCTCTGTTGCGGGTGGTATTCCAATCATCAAGGCATTACGTGAAGGTCTTGCGGCTAATAATGTTGAATGGTTGGCGGGTATTATCAACGGCACTGGTAATTTCATACTGTCAGAGATGCGTGAGAAAGGCAGAGACTTCGACGACGTATTAGCCGAAGCACAGGCGCTTGGTTATGCAGAGGCAGACCCTACTTTTGATGTAGAAGGTATCGATGCGGCACATAAACTCAGCATCCTTTCATCGATTGCTTTTGGTATTCCATTACAGTTTGATAAAACCTATACCGAAGGAATCACTAAGGTTACTCAACAAGATGTCCTGTACGCCGAAGAGCTTGGCTACCGTATCAAACACCTAGGTGTGGCGCGTCGAACGGAAAAAGGTATCGAGCAACGTGTACACCCAACGCTAATTCCAGAGAGTCGTCTAATTGCTAATGTTAACGGTGTGATGAACGCGATATTAGTACAGGGTGATGCAGTCGGTGCAACTTTGTATTACGGCGCAGGTGCGGGTGATGAAGCGACTGGTTCTGCGGTAATTGCAGACCTTGTTGATATCACTCGTTCATTAAGCACTGACCCGCAAAATCGTGTGCCTTACTTAGCTTTCCAGCCTAATGAATTACAAGATACGCCTGTGATATCGATTGATCAGGTTGAAACTGCGTTTTATGTACGCTTATCTGTTAAAGATCAAGCCGGTGTGCTAGCTGAAATCACCAGTATTCTTGATGCAAAAAACATCAGCATTGAAGCCTTCTTACAAAAAGAATTGAATGCAGATAGTGGTGAGGCAGATATCATTTTGTTGACCAATGTTGTTAATGAAGGCGATATGAATGACGCATTAGCACAAATAGATGCATTAGCTGTCATTGATGGCAAAGCGACTCGTATTCGTGTCGAGTCGCTAAGTTAAATCTATTTAATTTCAGTTAGATAGATGAAAAAATTTTATAAGTGAAACTCTGCAAGAGCAAAAGGTTAAGAAATGAATTTTATTGAAACTCGCGGTAATGACGGTGAAAAATCACCAAAGGTAACTTTTTCAGAAGCGATACTAGGTCCAATGTGTTCATTTGGTGGTATCTACTCACCAGAAAACTTGCCTGATTTAGGCAGTGACTTTTTGCAAAAGCACGTTGATCAAGACTACAAAACATTGGCGCGTAATGTGTTGAATGCTTTTCAGATTGATATTCCGCAAGCAGATATTGATTCAGCTCTTGAACTTTATGATGGCTTTGACGACAGCACAAATCCTGCGCCCTTAGTCAAAGTGAAAGACGACCTGTTTGTCAGTGAGTTATATCACGGCCCAACGCGTGCGTTTAAAGACATGGCATTGCAGCCTTTTGGTTCGGTGCTTTCTTCGCTGGCACAAAATCGTGATGAAGAATATTTAATACTCGCCGCTACTAGTGGTGACACGGGTCCAGCTGCATTAGAAACCTTTAAAAATCGTAACAATGTACGCGTTGCTTGTTTATATCCTGATGGTGGAACATCAGATGTACAAAGACTACAAATGGTTACTGAAGATGCACCCAACCTTAAAGTTATCGGTATCAAAGGTGACTTTGATGATGCTCAAGCGGCACTGAAATTATTACTTAGTTCTGATTCTTTTAAGGCTAAGTTAAAAGAGAAAAATATTGCATTATCTGCGGCAAATTCAGTGAACTTTGGACGTATTATTTTTCA
>CALFUP010000078.1 GCA_937929875.1 uncultured Cocleimonas sp.
GATGCAGCACTTAATTTGGCAAAAAACAAACCTTCTGGGCTTGAGTAACTCGCAATAAAAGCGGTGAGTGGTGCAGCCTTAGCTGCTGTTAAATTAAGCGTCCAAAACGCTTCGTTCCAAGCTAGAATAATATTGAGTAACACTGTTGATGCAATACCCGGTATCGCCATTGGCGTCAGTACATAGATAATTTCATCACGCAGCGATGCGCCATCCATCCGAGCTGCTTCCAAGATATCAACTGGGATCTCTTTAAAGTAGGTGTACAGCATCCAGATAATAATTGGCAGATTGATTAGCATCAACACAACAACCAGACCAATTCGGCTGTCCAATATCCCCAACCCGATAAATATCAGATAGATAGGGTAAAGCACACCAACCGCCGGCAACATTTTAGTGGAGAGCATCCACAACAAAATGTCTTTAGTTCGTTTTGATGGTACAAAAGCCATCGACCATGCTGCCGGAACAGCAATGATGACTCCAAGTATTGTGGAGCCAACAGCAATGATAATTGAGTTCCACAAGAATTTTGCGTAATCAGATCTTTCCAACACTGCTGCATAGTTTTCTAGAGTCCAATCAAAAAAGAAGAATATCGGCGGATCATTGATCGCCTGTGCTTCAGTTTTGAAACTGGTCAGTACCGTCCACATAATTGGGAAGAAGATTAAAAGCCCAATTGCCCATGCAAACATGGTATTGATCGCTTTACGTTGATTAGTAACTGCGCGTGCCATATCTCGTCCTCCCTGTTAGTTGTCTAAGTTCTTGCCAACGATGCGCATCAAGAAGATGGCAACAATGTTAGCGAGGATGATGGCATAAACACCACCTGCGGAACCAAGCCCGACATTCTGACTATCCAACACTCGCTGGAAGATCAAGTAAGTCAGCGTCTTTGTTCCAAAGGCACCACCTGTAGTAACGAAAATTTCCGCAAATATGGACAGAATAAAGATCGTTTGTATCAGGATAACAATCGTGATGGCTCGTGATAGATGAGGCAAGACGATGTGCCAAAACCTTTTCAGTTTTGGTGCGCCATCAATTTCTGACGCTTCAAGTTGCTCGCTATCTAGTGATTGGATAGCGGTCAATAAAATTAGGGTAGCAAACGGTAGCCACTGCCATGAGACGATCAGAATGATCGAGGGCACCGAAGCTTGTGAGAGCCATAAAACGGGCTCCGCACCAAAAAATATCCAGAGGTGTGCCAAGATTCCATTAATAGGATCCATAAACATGTTTTTCCACACCAAAGCAGATACGGTCGGCATTACAAAGAATGGAGCAATAACTAATATGCGAACAACACCTTGTCCCCACATAGGCTGGTCAAGTAGTAGAGCCAGCAAAACACCTAGTGTCACCGTTATTATGAGTACACTAAGTACAATGACTAGCGTTGTTTGAACACTTGGCCAGAAAGAACCTGAGCTAATGAAGCGCTCATAGTTTAGAAAACCTACCCACTCCAAACCTTCAGAAAGCTTGTCTCCTCGCAGTGGAAGATATTTCTTAAATGAGAAAAACACCGTCATGATCAGTGGAACGAGCATCCATCCTAAAAGGAGGACTACCGCAGGAGCCATCATCAAACGGGCGGCGGATCTTGAGTGTTGCGTAGCCATGATATTACCTCACTGTCAGCTAAGGTGGCAGCGTTTCGGTCGAGAGTTAGATGGGTTGAAAATCAAAGGGCGGCAGATTTGCCGCCCTCTGGGTCTTACTTACTAAATGGTACTAGTAACTGCTTATTTGTAACCAGCAGCTTCCATAGCGTCATTAGTAATAGTCTGAGCTTTTGCTAGTGCTTCAGCAATTGTCTGCTTGCCTGCGTAAGCAGCAGAGAACTCTTGACTTACTTCTGTAGCGATTCCAGCGAACTCAGGGATAGCAGCAAACTGTACACCAACATAAGGAGAAGGCTCTACAGTAGAGTTCTTAGGATCAGCCGAAAGGATTGAATCCAAAGTCATCTGTGCAAAAGGGATGTCCTTGTAGTTAGCGTTCTTGTATAGAGAAGTACGCGCTCCAGGAGGAACGTTAGCCCAACCTTCTTTAGCAGCAACAAGCTCGATGTAGCTGTTAGATGTAGCCCACTCGATGAATTGCTTTGCAGCAGCTTCTTTCTTAGTTCCAGCTGGGATACCTAGAGCCCAAGCCCATAACCAGTTAGAACGACGACCCATACCATTGTCTGGTGCTAGAGCGAAGCCAACTTTGTCAGCAACTTTAGAATCTTTAGGGTTAGTTACGAATGAAGCAGCAACTGTTGCATCGATCCACATACCACATTTTCCCTGTTGGAAAAGAGATAGGTTTTCGTTGAAACCGTTAGTTGCGTAACCTTTAGGACCAGCATCATCCATCATGTTCTTGAAGAAGTTTAGCGTGTCAGACCACTCACGAGTGTCAAACTGTGCATTCCACTTCTCATCGAACCAACGAGCACCGAAAGAGTTAGACATTGCAGTGATGAAAGCTCCACCTTCACCCCAACCAGCTTTACCACGTAGGCAGATACCGTTAACACCAGTCTCACGGTTTGTCATCTTGCGAGCAGCGCGAGCAATATGAGACCAAGAAGGAGACTTAGGCATTTGAACGCCAGCAGCGTCAAATAGGTCTTTACGATACATGATCATAGAAGACTCACCATAGAATGGTGCAGCATACATAGTGCCGTCATATGAAAGACCGCCTGCCATTGCAGGTAGAATGTCAGCAGCATTGTAGTCTTTGCTTAGGTCATCTAGTGGTACTAACCACTTGTTCTTTCCCCAGATCGGAGTCTCATACATACCGATCGTCATGATATCGAATGCACCACCTTTAGTGGTGATGTCAGTCGTTACACGTTGGCGTAGTACGTTTTCTTCGAGGGTTACCCACTCAACA
>CALFUP010000079.1 GCA_937929875.1 uncultured Cocleimonas sp.
TCAATTTCAGGCAAAGAGATTAGACGAGAGCTTTGTGCAAAACGCTTAAGGTTTTGATCCATACGGAAAATTTTCACCGAACCATCTTTTTGACGGAATGCTTTCAAACCTTCAAAACAAGTACTTGAATAATGCAGTACATGGGCAGCGGGGTGTAACGGTAAAATATCGCTAGAGACCACTTCAGGTGTGCCCCACTGATTATCTTTAAACCAATTAATTGCCATTTCAGGCATGAATTCTGTACCAAATGCGTTAGCCATATCACGAGTTCTTTATATATGTATGTCGGCCAGTGAATATGCCACAAGCTATTATTTTGCTCTAGAATTTTATTAACATTTCGAAGGAAAAGATGGTGTTTTTTATCATTTAAGGGATCTTAATGAATATATCCTCAAGGTTTAGCCTATTTCTTCTCAAAAAACTCAATTGCAATTCGTCATAAGAGTTTAATACGAGTAGTTTGATTTATAGGACAAAGGATATCTTTAAAGCACACCCCCCACCTTTTTGAGTCCTTTTCCAATGATTAATGTCTAGCGGATAGAAGAACGCATTGAAGATGGCGTTTGTCCAAATTGTTTATTAAACGCCGACGAAAAATGCGCTGCACTAACAAACCCTGTTGCTTGGGCAATATCAATCATTTTCATACTGGATTGCCTTAATAGCTTTTGCGCTGTATTTAAACGTAACTGTCGATAAAAATTCATCGTGCCAATATTTTGTTTTTCCCTAAACAAGCGGTTTAACTGGCGCGAGCTCACTTCAGATATTCTAGCGAGTTGATCTAAATCTAAAGGATCAGCAATATGATTACGCATCGCCTCAATAGCTAGTAACATTGCTTGAGTCGCTCTAGGATAACGTTCGGAAAGTCCTGAACGTTGTGGGCTTGCCGAGGGCCTGATTTCAGTATGAATAAACCAATCGCTGACTTTCTGTGCGAAGCTATTCCCATAATGTTCAGTAATAATCGCATTCATCATATCCAAGGGAGCAATCCCACCAGCACAGGTATATCTATCTCTATCTTTAACATAAAGTGCACGTTCAATAACCAGATCTGGAAATAGCTCTGCCATTCCTGATGCATGCTCCCAATGCACAGTAAAACGGCGGTTTTTTAACACACCCGCTTTTGCCAGTATGACCGGCCCCCCCGAAACACCGCCCAAAGTGACACCCTGTTTATCTAACTGCCTAAGGTGTTTAAAGACAGATGCATTATTAAACGAACTAGAACCTGAACCAGCCACAACAAACAACAAATCAAGATGAGACATCTCCTTAAGTGTTTTAGATGACTCTATAATTGCCTTGCTTGAACTTCGTGAAAAATTATTATTAATAGAATAATAATCAATATTATAAAGACTGCTCTTGCTAATCAGATTAGCCGCTCTCAAGGGCTCTACCACGGCTGAAAATGACATCAAAGCAAAGCCATCAATCAGCAAAAAGCCAATATTAAATTCAGTAGGTGGTTTTTCGTCTTTATTTTTCATATGGCTTGATTAGAACACATTTAGTCTATTTAAGAAAAGAACAAAGCCACACTAAACTGACACTATAGTTGAAACAAACCTTGGATTAGAATTGCATGCGTTATTCAGCATTAAGAGTTATCAAAGAAGCCCTCACTGGTCACAAAGGATGGGAGCCGGTATGGCGAAGCCCTGAACCTAAAAAACACTACGATGTAATCATTGTAGGCGGTGGCGGACACGGCCTTGCAACTGCGCACTATTTAGCCAATCAATACGGAATTAATAATGTTGCCGTGTTAGAAAAAGGCTGGATCGGCGGCGGTAACGTAGGTCGTAATACGACTATCATTAGATCAAATTACTTACTTCCTGAAAATGAGCCATTCTACGAATACTCAATGAAATTATGGGAAGGTCTCGAACAAGATACCAATTACAACTCGATGGTTTCGCAACGCGGCATCCTCAATTTGTACCACAGTGACGGTCAACGCGATGCCTTTGTACGTCGTGGTAACGGCATGCTTATGGCAGGTTCTGATGCTGAAATACTTGATCAGGACGGCGTTCGCGAATTATACCCATTCTTAGATTTTGAGAATGCACGCTTCCCTATCAAAGGTGGACTTCTGCACAAACGTGGTGGCACGGTTCGTCATGATGCTGTAGCTTGGGGTTATGCGCGTGGGGCAGATAGCAAAGGTGTGGATATCATCCAAAATTGTGAAGTCACAGGGTTTGATATTAAAGACGGTGTTTGTACTGGCGTCAAAACCACCAAAGGTGATATCGGCGCAAATAAAATAGCTGTTTGTGTTGCAGGTTCATCAAGCAGAGTCATGGCTCAAGCTGGAATGAATTTACCCATCGAAAGCCAAGTATTACAAGCATTTGTAACTGAAGGTTTAAAGCCAGTATTACCAGGTGTTGTAACCTTTGGTGCAGGACATTTTTATGTCTCCCAATCTGACAAAGGTGGCTTAGTTTTTGGTGGCGATTTGGATGGCTACAATAGCTATGCACAACGCGGCAATCTACCGGTAGTCGAAGATGTCTGTGAAGGTGGTATTGCAATTATGCCTGCGATTGGCCGAGTAAAACTTCTTAGATCTTGGGGCGGCATCATGGACATGTCAATGGACGGATCACCGTTTATTGACAGAACTCACATCAAAGGTTTGTATTTCAATGGCGGCTGGTGTTACGGCGGCTTTAAAGCAACACCTGCTAGTGGTATGTGCTATGCGCATCTATTAGCCACTGATACGCCTCATGAATTCGCCAAAGGATTCAAACTCGACCGCTTTAGACGTGGTGGAATGATTGATGAAAAAGGCGTTGGCGCACAGCCAAATCTTCATTAAATACGGCATTGAGTTTGACAGTAGAAATAGCATTAATAATGTCACTAGACATAGCATTAAAGAGAATTATTAAATGATCATTAACCACCCTCTTCTTGGCCCACGCGATGCAGCTGAATTCGTTTATTTAGGCGATGCCTCATTAATGAATCGTCCTGAATGGAAAGGCGAAGAAGCGAGCGATGAGCAAACAGAAAAAACCTTAGACGCTTATCACGACTATTTATACATCCGCGAGAACAAAGCAGGTGAACATAAAGAATTGTGGTATCACGAGCAGGGTGATCGATCTTGGTTAATTGTGACACGCAATACGATTACCCATGGAATCAGTAAAGTTGAGCTAGCCCGTGATATTGCTGTGGCAAATCAGGCTAAAGGTGAGAGTAAGAAATGAGTCAAGTAAACCGCCTAAATTCGGGTAATGTCCACACTGCTATCAATCGTGAAAAAACGGTTAGCTTCAAATTTAATGGGCAAACTTTTCAAGGTTACGAGGGCGATACTTTAGCCTCTGCTTTATTAGCCAATGGTCAGGTATTAGTAGGACGCTCGTTTAAATATCATCGTCCAAGAGGAATATTTACCGCAGGATCTGAAGAGCCAAATGCACTAGTACATTTACGTGCTGGCGCCCATCAAGAACCGAATGCTAGAGCAACTGTTGCTGAACTGTTTAACGGCTTAGTAGCAACCAGTCAAAATCATCGAGGTCCATTAAAGTACGACTTAATGGCTATCAATGACCTAATGTCTCCTTTTTTATCGGCAGGCTTCTACTACAAAACATTCATGTGGCCAAAAGTCTTTTGGGAAAAGCTCTATGAGCCTGTGATTCGTCATGCAGCTGGCTTAGGTGAAATAAGTAAGTTAGATGACCCAGATATTTACGATAAAGGATTTCTACACTGCGATATCTTAATTATCGGTGCAGGTCCTACGGGTATCGCTGCTGCATTAGCTGCCGGTCAAGCAGGTAGCAGAGTAATACTTGCTGATGAAGATTTCCAAATGGGTGGCCGTCTAAATAGCGAAACGTATGAAGTAGCTGGCGTCTCTGGTTCACAATGGGCAAGCGATGCAATCGCTACTTTAGAAGCTATGGACAATGTGCGCTTATTGAAGCGTACGACTATTGTCGGTACTTATGATCATGGCATCTATAGCGCTGTTGAACGCAAAACAGATCACTTATTGCAAAGCGATGGCAAGCCTCGCCAAGTGTTATGGAAGATTTATTCCAAGCACGCAATTTTAAGCGCAGGTGCAATTGAACGCCCGATTACTTTCCCGAATAACGATCGTCCTGGTGTCATGATGGCAGGAGCTGTGCGAAGCTATGTTAATCGTTGGGACGTGACTCCTGGTCAAGCCGTTTCGGTCTTCACCAATAATGATGATGGCTGGCGCACTGCAACTGACTTAGCCGAAAAAGGCATTAAAATAGCAGCCGTAGTTGATACTCGTTCGATTGAGCCACTGGCTAAATTTCCAGGCGCTCATATCGAAATGGGAACCCAAGTCGTTGACACAACAGGTCGACATGGTTTGAAAACTATCATCCTATCCAATGGCAAAATAATTGATACCGATTGTTTGGCAGTCTCTGGTGGCTGGAATCCAAACGTACATTTAAGTTGTCATCATCGCGGTATACCAACGTGGAACACCGACTTACATGCCTTTGTTCCAGGTAATGATTTACCTGCTGAAATGTATGTGGCTGGAGCTGCTAATGGTGATCTAAGTCTCGCCACAGCAATGCAAAGCGGACATGCAATCGCAAATAAACTAGCTAAAGCTTTAGGCCACAAAGGACGTGTTAAAGCGTGCGCTAAAGCAGAAGATGAATCTACCGCAAATTCAGATTTTTGGTTCGTGAAAACGGATACCAAAGCACGTAGTTGGGTAGATTTCCAAAACGACGTAACCTCTAAAGATATTGTCTTAGCTCAACAAGAAGGTTTTAACTCTGTAGAGCATGTTAAACGCTACACCACCTTAGGTATGGCGACAGACCAAGGGAAGACATCGAATCTACCCGCAATGGCAGTAATGGCTGACAATGCAGGCAAAACAATTCCTGAACTAGGCACTACCATTTTTAGACCGCCTTACACACCTGTTTCAATATCTACTTGGGCAGGTCGTTCACGTGGCAAAGAATTCCGCCCTACTCGCCTAACGCCAAGTCATCAATATGCTGAAAAGCAAGGTGCTGAATTTGTTGAAGTTGGTGCGTGGATGCGCGCACAGTGGACTCCTAAGCCTGGAGAAACACATTGGCGTCAAACTGTAGATCGCGAAGTAACACAAACGCGTAATTCTGTTGGCATGTGTGATGTTAGTACTTTGGGTAAAATTGATATTCAAGGTAAAGATGCAGGAGAATTCCTTAATCGAATTTACTGCAATACTTTTTCTACACTCAAAGTCGGTATGGTTCGATATGGACTAATGCTGAGAGAAGACGGCATCGCAATGGATGACGGCACAACAGCACGTCTAACAGAAACTCAATATGTAATGACTACCACTACTGCAAATGCGGTAAATGTATTTAGACACATGGAATTCTGTCGGCAGTGTTTGTGGCCAGACTTGGATGTACATCTAATTTCAGCGACTGAGCAGTTTGCACAATATTCAGTTGCCGGACCTAACGCGCGAAAACTCTTACAAAAAGTTGTCGACAAAGAACATGATATTAGCAATGAAGGTTTTCCTTTCATGGCTTGTGGAGAAATTTCGGTATGTGGTGGCACTCCAGCACGCCTATTTAGAATCTCATTCTCAGGTGAATTAGCTTACGAAATTGCTGTTCCTACACGTTACGGGGTTGCCATGATGGAAGCCTTAATGGAAGCTGGTAAAGAATTCGATAGCGTGGTTTATGGCACAGAAGCACTAGGTGTTATGCGTATTGAAAAAGGCCATGCTGCAGGTAACGAGCTAAATGGTCAAACGACGGCACATAATTTAGGTATGGGTCGAATGGTATCGAAGAAAAAAGATAGCATCGGCAATATGCTGTCAGAACGACCTGAAATGGTACAAGATGATGCCAACAGACTTGTGGGCTTTACCCCTGTTGATAAAAGCAAATCTTTAAACGCCGGAATGCATTTTGTTACCATAGGCAATGAGCCAAATACTGAAAATGATGAGGGCTGGATGACTTCGGTCGCTTTCTCACCTTCATTAGGACACTCAGTTGGTATTGGATACATCAAAAGAGGTCACGAACGCATGGGCGAAAAAGTTACTGCTTTTAACGCGCTACAAAATAACACCATAGAAGTTGAGATTGTTTCAGCGCACTTTATTGACCCAAAAGGAGAGCGTCTACGTGTCTAGTTTAAACGCATTAAAACCACTTACCGCTTTAGATAATTTCTCCCAAGCGGCTCATGGTGTTTTAGTTACTGAAGTGACAGACTTAGCTATAGTTTCAATGGCAATTCCTGCAGAAACCAATGATGCTTTTAACAAAGCTATCAAGAAAAGCTATAAAGTCGAACGCCCTGAAGTAGGTACGTTCTCACAATCAAAAACTGATAACGCACGCTTTCTAGGTTTACAACAAGATCAAATGTTTTTAATGTTTGATTATACGAGTGATCGAGCTGTTGAAGAAGTATCAGCAAAAATTAATGGCAGTGAGCAGTTAAGTTACTTATGTGATCAATCAGACAGTTGGGTTACCTTGCGCATTAGCGGAGAAAATTGCTTAGAAGCCTTAGAACGTATTTGTCCGTTGGATATTGACCCTATTGTTTTTCCTGTAGGTTCAGTAGCAAGAACGTCAATGGAACACATGGCAACTATTATTATTCATGAATCAGAAGGTTCTTATTTACTCCTGTCGCTTCGTTCTTTTGCCCATTCATTTTTGCATGCTGTAACGACGTCAGTTAAGAATATTACCTAACCGATTCATTACTTACATGGAATTTACGATAAATACTATGTCACTAGCATATCAATCAAGGTACGTAATTATTGGTGCAGGCATACATGACCTCAGTACCGCTTATCATCTTGAAATTGAAATAAGAGCCAAGGTTCTTTTAGCGACATAATATAAGTCTACAAACAGCCCTTTTCCTAGGAGTTGAGGCTGTAAACAAAGAATATCCTAATTTTAAAAGTTAGTCAGTTAGTGACTTTGAAATTGGGTTTTAGTTGAGATTAAACTCTTAACGTTACTAGAGTGTTATTAATTGTCGTTTTGGCTGTATTCTGAAGCTAAAAAAACAAATAACATTCAACAATTGAGCCATAATAGTTACACAATTTACATGGTTAACCACACGCCTCGATAAACTTGTTTATTAGCAATAATATCGAACAACAACATAGTCGTTTAACAAATAGGAATACAGAAATGTCAACGCAAAACGAAAACCCATTATCGGATATTGAAATTGCACGTAAAGCAGTCATGGTACCGATACAAGATATGGCGGATATACTAGGAATTGATGAAGAGCACGTAATTACATATGGTAAGCACCGTGCAAAAATTGATGGTAAATACATTGATTCAATCAAAGACAAGCCAAACGGAAAACTGATCCTTGTTGCAGGTATTACACCGACAGCAGCAGGCGAAGGTAAAACGACTACCTCTGTTGGTTTAGGCGATGGTTTAACGCGTATTGGTAAAAAGTCTACTATCTGTTTACGTGAGCCTTCATTAGGCCCATGTTTCGGTATGAAAGGTGGCGCTGCTGGTGGTGGTTATGCTCAAGTTGTTCCAATGGAGCAAATCAACTTGCACTTTAACGGTGACTTCCATGCAATCGGCGCGGCACATAACCTACTTTCTGCAATGATCGATAACCACATTTACTGGGGCAATGAGCTACAAATCGACGCACGTCGTGTAGCTTGGGGTCGAGTAATGGACATGAATGATCGTTCACTACGTCAAATCACTGGAAGCTTAGGCGGACCAGGTAACGGTTTCCCACGTACTGATAAATTCGATATTACTGTTGCTTCTGAAGTAATGGCTATCTTCTGTCTTGCTAACGATCTTAAAGATCTTGAAGAGCGTTTAGGCAATATAGTTATCGGTACTACCAGAGACGGCGTTGAAATTTACGCAAAGCAAATCAAAGCAGTAGGTGCGATGACTGCATTGCTTAAAGATGCAATCATGCCTAATCTAGTACAAACAATGGAAGGCACACCTTGCTTTATCCACGGTGGACCATTTGCGAATATCGCTCACGGTTGTAACTCGGTAATCGCTACTAAAACTGCGCTTAAGCATGCTGACATAGTAATCACAGAAGCG
>CALFUP010000080.1 GCA_937929875.1 uncultured Cocleimonas sp.
ATGATAAAAACCAAAGAAATTGAAATGGTATTAGTCGGCGCATTACATCTAGCTGGGCCAGACAGTGTATTAACACAATTAAAAACGCGTGGTTATAACATCGAACAATATTGAATAAACATACCTTGATTGATTCTATGAAAATATAAGGCCACAAAATGTGGGGGGGTGTCATTTATGTACATTTTTAATGACACCACCCTACTTTTTGAGAGTATTTTTACAGATATTCTGAGATTGTCTTCCCCCTTTAACAAAGGGGGATTGAGGGGGATTTAATTTGTATTTTTTTTGAGATCTTCGCATGGGAGGCATGACGGGTTAAAAAGGTATTTTAGAACACTCAATCACTCACTCATCTTCCATTCACAGTTTTCACCCGCCCGCAGTGGAATCACTTTATCATCCGCCATCACTAATGACTTAGGTACTTCCCACGTTTCTTTAACTAAAGTAATGGTTTGATTATTTCGTGGCAAACCGTAAAAGTCTGGGCCATTAAAACTGGCAAAGTTCTCTAACATATCTAATGCTTGTGCATGATCGAAGGCTTCTGTGTACAACTCCATTGCATGGTAGGCGGTATACATGCCTGCACATCCACACGCTGATTCTTTAGCGCCTTGCACATGCGGTGCACTATCAGTACCAAGAAAGAACTTAGGGTTGCCGCTAGTTGCCGCTTTAACTAAAGCCAATCGATGTGTTTCGCGTTTCAAAATTGGCAAACAATAATGATGTGGGCGAATTCCGCCGACGAAAATATCATTTCGATTCATCAATAAATGATGCGCCGTTATCGTTGCGCCAATATTGGCTGGGGCATTACTCACAAATTCAACCGCATCGGCAGTGGTGATATGTTCTAGGACTATTTTTAGATCGGGATACTTAGCCGCTAACGGTTGCAAGGTAGTTTCAATAAACACTTTTTCCCGATCAAAAATATCAATGGCAGGGTCGGTGACTTCACCGTGAACCAATAGCAATAATCCTTCAGCTTGCATTGCTTCTAAAGCTGGGTAGATATTTTTGATATCCGTTACACCTTTATCTGAGTTAGTCGTCGCACCTGCGGGATAGAGTTTTAAGCCATAAACAATACCGCTCGCTTTGGCTTCTCGAATCATTTCTGGCGTTGTATTATTGGTCAGATACAAGGTCATCAATGGCTCAAAATCAGCGCCGGCTGCTGCCGCTACAATTTCATCTCGATAGGTTTTGGCTTGTGCCGCGGTGGTAATGGGAGTGGCTAAATTAGGCATGATAATGGCACGCCCAAACTGTTTTGCGGTATCAGGTACGACACTTTTTAACGCCTCACCTTCACGCACATGCAAATGCCAATCATCAGGGCGCGTCAGCGTAATTGAGTTAAGTGTGCTGTGTGTACTTGAATTGGTATTAGAATTGCTTGTCATAAATATCTCGTTACTTTTTAAATAAGTCTTTTGAGTGATAGGCTTGAATTCGATAGCGCTGGATTATTTCATCTCGACTGTCCAATGCTTGCTGGTGATTCAATACAATTTTGTAACCATCTTTGTCTGAAATCACAAGGCTCTCTTCTTTGTTATTATGCAATATAGAAACCAGCTCAGAAAAATCCTTAATTTTTTGACCATTAACTTCATCAATCACCCAGTTTTTCCAGCTGTGATAACCTAAATTCACATCGCTTGGGAAAACCGTTAAAGCCACTACTGACTCTTTGCGATCGTCTGTACTCCATTCATAGCGTTGTTGTAAAAACTCAAATGGTGCTTTGCGACTCCAATCACCACCCCAACGTTTGATCAAGTTCATGTTTAATGGCACGAATAATATGCCGCCGTAAACATAGTATTCGGGTAATTCGCCGTAACGCTCTGCCCTGACTAAGCTTGGCTCTTTAATGTCTTTGCCAGCAGGTATTTCAAGCTCTAGTTCTTTACCGTCTCGCTTTATAGTAATTGGCACAGGTTCATTCGACTGGAATTGGTCAATCGCATATTTATAACTGGTTCGTTGATCTTGGCGGAAAGTAATCGTCTCATCGTCTGCCACTGAAAAGTTATTCACTTTCAGCACTACGTCGCCCACTTTCATTACTTCTGACGCCGGAGAGTTAGCAAATATGAAGCTCACCAAAACACCCGTTTGATCGGCATCAACATCATAAAACTTTTTTAACGCGGGACTTTCCATACCTTGAGTGAAAAAACCTAACTCTCTAAAGCCATCGTACTTACCATCTTCGATGTCTTTTAAGACATGATTGATGATGGTAGGCGGAACAAAGTAACCCAAGTTCTCAGAGTTTTCTCCGTAACTTGCCTGCATCACCACACCTACTATTTTGCCATCTGTAATGACTGGACCACCGCTATTTCCTGGGTTGATCGCAGCATCTATTTGACCTGCTAAAAAGATCCCTCCCGCATGCGCGTAACTTTGGTGCTCGACTCTGGATAACACTCCTTTGGTTATGCTAAGGGTCTTGCCACCCATAGGAAAACCATAGACTCGCACTGGGTCTAAAGTGTTTGGTAGTTCGCCGATTTCTAATGCTTTACTGCCTTCGAAAAAGTTTTCGGTATCAACCGATAAAACCGCGAGATCAGTCTCATGCGATACGAATAAAACCTTAGCGTTATATTTGCGCGAATCACCCTGCTTTTGTACTTGAATGAAACTGGAATTCGCCACCACGTGGGCATTGGTCAAAATACGTTGATTAGAAATTATAGAACCAGAACCACTGGTTTGATTCGTGGTTAGCATGCTCCAAGGTCTAAAGTAATCTGGCGCATTTATGGTGGTGTATATTTTGACTACCGATTTTCGTACTTCGCTAATTTCTTCACTCGTTGCAGCATGTGCTTGAGATAAACCCATGATTGTAATGAATATAAATAACGCTGTAGAGTGTAGAAATTTATAATATTTTCTATTACTAAAAAAAGTTTCTAAATTATGATTTCGCATAAGAGTCCGTCTAATTATTCTGCATATATTAAAGCAAAATAGTATAACGCCATTGGCTCTTTTGTACGAAACAAACACAATTAATTTAGTCCTTTAAAATCATATTCAGTTTAGATTTAGCTAAAATATTGTATATCTAGTCAGAATCTTTCATAACAAGGAAAAATCATGGACGAAACTAACTTAGAAGATTGCTCTGTACAAGCGCAACAAGAGCAACAAGGGAACCAAGAGCATTCAGCAGAAAGAGAGGATACTCCGATTGAAGAAGTAGCTTATTTCACAGCACAAGAGGCACGTGTTATCGGATCCTTAATGGAAAAGCATTTAACCACGCCACAGAATTATCCCTTAACGACAAATTCGCTCGTTAATGCCTGCAACCAGAAAAGTAATCGCGAACCCGTGATGAATCTTACTGAAGGACAAATTGGTCATACAGTCAATGTGCTCGTAGAACGCAAACTTGCCGGCATTGATTACGGCGAACGTGCGAATAAAATTACTCATCGAGTTTGCAACGAATTAGATCTTGATCGTAAGCAACAAGCACTGTTAACGGTGATGTTATTGAGAAGCTCTCAAACCTTGAATGACTTAAAAACGCGTACTGCGCGGATGGTTGAATTTGAAGATCTTAATGAGCTTCACGAGTGTATCGAATCAATGATAAATCGTGAAATGCCTTTAGCGGTTTTAATTCCTAAGGGATCAGGACGACGTGAAGATCGCTTTACCCATTTACTTTGCGGTGATGTGGATGTGAGTGCATTAGAGAAAGAAAAAGTAGTAACGATACTGCCCGAAGTAGACACTGAAAGACTAGATAAAATCGAAGCGCGTTTAGCGTTAATTGAAGAAAAGCTGGGAATCTCGATAGAGGTTTAACGGGTTTAAAGTTTCAATATAGTTACCGTCTATACAATAATAAACGAGTTAGATTACAATTCATGTGTTTAACTCGTTGATTCTTCTGTAAATGACACCCCTCTACTTTTTGACTATTTTATTCGCTTTTAAACCTTAATTACGTTTCTGAAATTACGTTTCTGAAAACTAGAGTTTAAGCATATAAAATCTACGATCACTTACCTACATACTCAAAACGAGGAACGGTTTTACCTTGGTGTTCTTTGCTATCAAAAAACATCTCAATCGGTCTTACCCAAGTTTCCAGTTCATCTTTTTTTAGCTCGTAAAGTGGTTTGTAAATCACCATTACTTGAAGCGATTCAGAATGCCTGGCGATGCCGACAACTTGGTATTCCCCGCCTTTGAAATGTTGATATTTTCCTAGTTTGATTGTTTCTATTTCTGTATTCATAGTTCTGTATTCATAGCTCTGTTCAGTCGTTAAAGTATTAATAAGTGGAAATTAGTTGAGCACCCATACAGTGCTTCGTCGAAGTATGTTGAATGACTTGTGCTAAGCTTACCGAAGGCCTGTATTGAGCACAGTCGAAATGCTTGTATTGATCTTTATCGAAAAGACTCGTGCTGAGCTTGTCGAAGCACACCCCCCCACTTTTTATGAGTTTCACTCACCTTTGAGCTCGTCTTCTCTTCGTTCAAACCTTACCTACACTGCACTACAGCTTTGATTTTAGTCAGCTTTGCTTTTCGGATTGTTGCACGATGATGCCCAATATAATCAGAGCTAAGCCAATAAAAGTGGTCGCAAATAAAGGCTCGCCTAAAACACGATTAATAATAAACAAACTAATAAAAGGCGAGAGGAAAATTAAGGTGCTGATTCTGCTGACTTTGTCAGTAAAATGAAGCGCCATCTGCCAACAGATAAAAGCTAAACCCATTTCGAATATGCCGACGTAGGCGACCCCAAACAATTGCTTAACGTTATAGGTTTCAGGTAATCCTTCCACACTCAAGGTTATAACTAATAAAATAGGCACTGAAAAAAGGAAGCTCTGAAATAGTTTAATGATGGGCGGGCGTTTATCTCGCGCATTTAACAGCCAATACAAGGCCCAAATAATCGTACTGAACATGGCGAGAAAAATTCCCAGATAATTCAACTCACCTGAGATGCTTTTTCCGCTTAGAGATATAAATACCACACCCACATAACCAAATACGATCGCGATTAAATCACGTTTGGTGAGCCTATGTTTTAACAAGGGTACTGATAATAAGGTGAGCGTAATCGCCCACGTATAGTTCAGGGATTGCGCCACTTGGGCGGGCAACAGCTCATACGCTTTAAACAGTACGACATAATAGAGAACTGGGTTTAACAGCGCTAACACCAGAATAGATTTAAGATTGAATGTTATGTCAGCAAGCGCTTCTCGCAATTGCCCTTGAAAAAGCAAAAAAGTAGTTAGCACTAAGGTTGAAAAAAAACTCGCCCCTGTCAACAGTTGCAGCAAGGTCATTTCTGCCAGACTGAGTTTAAAAGCGGTGGCGACGGTTGACCACATGGCAACGGCTGATAAAGCGTAGATTACGGCGCGTTTATTATTATTCATACGTAGATTTTTTCATGCAAAAAATGGCTAGAATTAAGCAACACCGTATTCACTAAACGGAGTAAATTCAATTAAATCGCCTTGCTCAACTTTAGTATGTGCAGGGATAAAAGCGAAACCATTTGCCCAACTCGCTGAGGTTAAAACTCCCGAACTTTGATTTGGATATAAACGCAATGAGGTTTTCCCAGAGTCATTATTTTCTAATCGCACGCGTAAATATTCATTGCGACTTTCTTTCCCATTTAACTCAAAACCACTTGAAACCATAAAATGATTAGCCTTGGTATCTTCCACGCCCTGTGCTTTCAAAATATACGAACGGGCAAAAATACAAAAAGTAGCAAATACAGATACGGGGTTACCCGGTAGACCTATGAATGGTGTGATTTTATCCTTAATATTTATTTCGCCAAAGGCAAACGGCTTACCCGGTTTGATATTAACCCGCCACATATTTAGCTGTCCCAACTGTTCCAGCGCTTTACGTATGTGGTCTTCTTCACCGACCGAGACTCCACCGCTGGTCATTACCAAATCAGCTTTTTCAGCAGCGTTCTGCATCGCTTTTACCGTTGACTCTAAGGTATCTTCAACATTACCCAAATCAATCACATCGCAACCTAGGCTTTTAAGCAAGCCCGATAAGGTGTAACGATTTGAATTGTAGATTTGACCCGCTTTTAGTGTTTCACCAGGGTCACGTAATTCATCACCAGTGAAGAATACGGCAACGGTTATACGCTGTTTAACGCTTAACTCAGCAACACCCACTGAAGCGGCTAAACCAATATCTTGCGCTCTTAATTTCTGCCCTGCTTTAAGGATGATTGAACCAGATACAATATCTTCGCCAGCTAATCGAATGTTAGATCCGCTTTTTGCTGATTCGTGAATAGTGACCGTATTTTCTTTTTCGTTATAATCGCAGTTTTCCTGCATTATGACGGCATCTGCACCCATAGGAATCGGAGCGCCAGTGAAAATTCTGGCAACCGTATTCGGTTTTAGTTCCTCCCCCGTTTCACCTGCACAGATTCTCTGGCTGACAACCAATGGTTTGTCTTGAACCAACTCTGACGCACGAACAGCATAGCCATCCATTGCACTGTTATCTGCTGGAGGCACATTGATGTTTGAGACTACATCTTGTGCTAGCACTCTTCCTAAAGCATCACTGAGTAATACTTGTTCTATAGCTTTTACAGGATTCGCACGCGATTCTAATTGTATTAATGCCTCATCAAGTGGCATCAATGTTTGGCGAATATCACAGGAATTATTTATATCAACAGCCATTTCAATATCAGCCATCTTACTTTTCTTTAAAACGTGGCATCATTTGCACGAGATTACACGGTTGATGACGAAAATCTAACTGATGCTGAATGATCATATTCCATCCATCCTTACAAGCACCTGGTGAACCAGGGAGCGTAAATAACACGGTGCCATTAGCTAAGCCAGCGACTGCACGCGATTGAATGGTAGAGGTTTTAATCAAGTCATAAGAAAGCTGTCTGAAGATTTCACCAAAGCCTTCAATCTCTTTATCATAAAGTACTTTCATCGCTTCAGGAGTCACATCACGCCCTGTCAGACCTGTTCCTCCCGTCGTTATAACAGCATGAATATCAGGATCAGCGACCCAAGCAGAAACCACCGCACGAATCTCATAAATATCATCAGGAACGAATTTTTTATCCGCTAATTTGTGACCTGTTTCTGTCAATAATTTGACTAACATTTTACCTGATTTATCATCCGACTCTTCACGAGAGTCTGATACCACCAATACCGCAATATTCAGTGGAATAAATGCTATGTCGTTTGAAATATTTGCCATTTCTTAAATTCCTTACTGCTTATTTTTAAACGCTCAATCTGCTTTAATCTTTGTTCGATTGATCTTTAGGATTCAACTTAACATTTGAATCTACTTCGCCAGTGTTTTCAATATTAGTTTTATCAACGCTTTTATCAACATTAGAGTCACCATCAGCTCTATTCGCATTATTTTCTCTTTGTTCTTCAGACAGTTTCTTTTTCTTTAACTCCCTGTCTTCTTTTGTCTCTTTCACAAGCTCTGTATTATTGTCAGCGTCATCGCCTTCATAAACTACAATTTCAACGGGCTTGTGATAAATCAGATGGCTCACATCAACCGAGTCTCCATACTTTTCTTTAATTGCTTTGATTGCACGAGTCCTTCGAACATAGAAATGCTCTGCGCCAATTTTCTTGTAAAGACCTGAGCGCTTAAGTGCATCCTCTACTTTAAATTTAACTCGTGAGAAATAGAATTCAATGCCCGCTTCTTCAAGGCGCTCGTACATGTGTCCTAGCATTTCCTCTCCCGTCGCATCAATTTGATCAACCGCCTCCAAGTCTAAAACAATAACTTTTAGCTTAGGTTTATCAGCAACTGCATTGAGCAATTGTCTTTCTAAGTAACCTGCATTGGCGAAATATAAATCTCCGTCATAGCGATAAAAAGCGACTGTTTCACTGGTTTTCAACGCATTCAAACGAGCATCACGATAGACGCCCTCTTCGGTCAAAGATACCTCCGCAAAATGTGGCTTCATGGTGCGATAGAGGTAAAAAATGAGAGATAAAACCACGCCAATCAAAATTCCCATTTCTAAATGTGGCGCATAAAACAAAGTAGAAATGAAGGTTGCTAACGCGACGAAACCGTCGTGTGGATTGACCTTCCAGGCATGTTTAAAAGGTTCAAAATGGAATAAACCAATGACCGCAACGATAATCACTGCAGCCAAAGTAGCGACGGGTAAATGATAAAGCAAAGGTGTTAAAAACAGTAAAGTGATGCCGACAATAATGCCTGAAACTATCGCGGTGAAACCCGTTTTAGCCCCCGCATCAAAAGCCACTGCTGTGCGTGAGAACGAACCCGAAACGGCATACCCCTGAGTTACACCTGCAACAATATTGGCTAAGCCTTTACCCACCATTTCTTGGTCTGCAGAAAGATGCTGACGGGTTTTTGATGCGACCGCTTTAGCGATCGAAAAAGCCTCCACAAAACTCAGTAAGGCAATCATAAACGCAGGCAGTAGCAAATAGCCCAAATCGGTAGGAACAATCGTTGGGATAACTAAAGAAGGTAAACCACTTTTGATAGTGCCAACGACCGCACCATCCATTTGCTCATAACCAATGGCCCATGACACTATTATGGTTACAATGACAGTGATAATGATATTCGGCAATTTAGGTGTGAATTTCTTCAAGCCAAACAGCAATGCTAGTGAGAATACACCCATTATCAGTGTCACAAAATGTGTTTGCGGAATAGCTAAAACAAGATTCCATAGTGTTTGATAAAGATGATCAGCTGCCTCAGGCGTCACCCCTAGTAATTTGCTTATTTGGGTACTCGCGATAACAATTGCAGCAGCATTCGTGAAACCAAAGACGACTGGATGTGAGAGAAAATCTACCATGACGCCCAAACGTAAAAAACCCATCAACATTTGCATGATGCCAGCTAATACCGCAATCATGGCTGCATACGCTACGTACTGCGTCACTTCTAAATTAAGGGGAAGCAATGCTGCCGCCGTCATCAACGAGATAATCGCCACGGGGCCGTTTTGTAATTGTCGAGATGAACCAAATAAGGCAGCGACTATTGGCACTAAGAAAGCGGCGTATAAACCCATCTGTGGTGGCAAACCTGCAAGTTGCGCATAAGCCATAGATTGTGGAATCAAAACTAGGGCAACAGTAATACCTGCAAGGACATCGGCTCGTAAAATGGCTGGGTTTTTGAGTTCAAAAATCCAGTCTAAAAATGGCACAAATCGTTTTTTTGCATCAAGGGCTAAGCCCGCTAAATAACTATTCATTATCTACTTTTAATTCCTTGGTCTGAAGTTCTATGAGTTTTTCCATATGTGACATATGAGGCTTTCTAGTCCTTGTATTTCTTGATTCACTATTATTTCTTATTTAAGAATAGATTAGTATAAACGGGAATAAGATAACAGAAACAATGATTTAAATATGATTTAATCTACATTAAAACAGCGTTTTAGTAGCTTGCTACTTCTAATAATGCTCCTTGTTAAATCACTTCTTCAATGATTTGAATCAATAAACCTTCAATAGGTTGAGTCAACGCCTTTACTTTTTTATCGCTCGTTTCTACTTTTCGATAACTTAAATACACACGTTCAGGTTCATCAGTTAAAACGTAAATAGCAATGCTATAAGGGCAAAGGACGATATTATGCGGATTACCTGCCACTAAATTATGAGACAAATTTGCTTTACAGAATAAATAGATTTCAGCATCAGAATAGACAGGCTTGGTGATGCCTGAAACTATGGCGGTGTTTTCCAGCATATTCTTCGCGTGGGAGATATAACTGATGACTAAGCCATTATTCGTGATGGCTTCTAATAAATCTGATTTAGCATCTAGAAATGTTGATTCCGTGCTAAAAACATTGGCATAGCTGGGTATTTCAAACGAACTGTGTTTTTTCTTCTGATTTTCGTTTTGCTCCTTATTTTCATCTGAAAAACTTGTGCCAAACAAAACAATCGGTGAAACAACAAGAAAAAACAAAAGAAATTTAACTAGCGGTGTTTTCATGAACTAAGCCTCAAAGTAATTTCTAAGATTAATAATGTGACATTGAAACTACTATTTTATAGATTCTTTATAGCTTCGATCATTGATTTTAGCAGAAAATATTAAGCCCGCTGGAATTCATAAGACGGGAAAACAGACTTCATCGTGCTTAATCTTTAACAAAAACACGCAAAAAGTGGGGGGGTGTCCTTCGACAAGCTCAGGAACCTAATTCGACAGGCACGAGTCTTTTCAACTTTGTTCAATACGGGCATTTCGACTGTGCTCAATACGGGCCTTCGGCAAACTCAGCACACGTCATACATCATACTTCGACGAAACTCAGTACGCGTGTTTCACTGATTACAACGACCAATCCCTATTCTTCAGTTGCTCGCCACCAATCTGCAATCACTTTACTCACCACGGGGTTAATCAGATAGCCATAAGAGCGATGACAATTTAAGCCATCTTCACCGTGAAAATAATTAAACACGTCTTCGCAATGATCGGTAAAAGAATCCAGCATTTTCAAGGCAACCATTTCAGCGTAATCTTTGGCTAATTCGCGATCTAAAGCGATTAGATCACCATCAGCAGCAACATTAACCCAATGACGGATATTACTTGGATATTTATGAATACCTTCTTTTTCAAACCCTAACAAACGTTCTTGCACATAGTTCAAACCGAGTGGACTTCCCAAGGTCAAGAACATATCTACTTCACCGGGTAGATGCTCTAATTGCGACAATGCCCATAAGGTGTCATAGGTAATTACCGAACCCATGCTGTGCCCAATCACCATTACTTTACCGCCATCAGCTAATAAGGGGCGAAGTTCGCGTTTTAATTGCTCACGAATTTGACTGGCGATTTGTTCTTCATTATCAAAATAACGGGTTGTCTCTTCTACTGCTTCTTTAATTTGACCTCGCAATAAGCGTAACAACACGGGAGTACTATCAACCGTATTGTAGATAAACTTATCCAGCTTATGACGCCATGCTTTGGCTTGTTTTATGTCCTCATCGGAAGGGCCATCGCGTTTGAATAAGTCGTCGACGTATGGCAGATGAGTGTTGATATCATCATGCTCTAAATAATAGATATAGTTCCAATCGATAAAACGAAAATCGTTGTGGTTTTCTAGTAACTCCTCATAGATTTCTGGCTCTATACGACGCACGCCTTCTAAGAGTGTCCGCCAGAGTAGATCCCTATGGGATTCGGCTTCTGGCTTAGGGCTTTTACCCGGCACAAATACGATATGACGTTTACTCATCGATTAACATTCCAGTATGTTCATTACTCATCAATGTAAAAAGGTGGGGGGTGTGCTTAATCTATTTCTATATTCCTTATTTGATGCCCAATAATTCAACATCAAATAATAAGGTCGCATTGGGTGGAATTGTATTACCCGCGCCACGTGCACCGTAGCCCATTTCAGCAGGAATAATTAATGTACGCTTACCACCAACCTGCATTCCCGCAACGCCTTGATCCCAGCCTTTAATGACTCGACCACCACCTAATGGAAACTCAAAAGGCTGACCACGATCTACCGAGCTATCAAATTTTGTGCCGCGATTGTCATCAGCATCTGGCTCGTATAACCAACCCGTGTAATGGACTGAAACGGTTTGCCCTGCTTCTGCTATCGCACCATCACCCACTGTTGTATCAATTTTTTGAAAACTAGGGGCCGCTGCCATTGTCTTTGGCGCCTTAACTTCGACAGACTTTGCCTCAGTATTTGCATTACTGCCACAAGCTGAAAGTAACAGTGTGATTGAAATCGAAGCGCTTAGTGCGAGGATATTTTTTAATTTCATGAACTTGCCCTTTAAAATTAGTTTTTTGTGTATCACTATCAGTAAATTAATATTATGCCCTGCTTCTATTTTCTAACCAAGAGTCCGATACTAAGAATCATTAATTAAATAGAAGATAATCAAAGTAAATCAAAGTCAAATTCTTTGAGCTTTTTTTATATTACGTAAACAGATTAAAGCAAAACCCAATTTCCAGATCGGCTAAAAACTAGAAAGTGCTACACTCTTTTGCATGGAAACTCTTATCAGCGAAAAAATCGAAACACCTTTGGGCATCCTACTTGCAGCAACAAGCAGCAAAGGTGTATGTTTATTGGAGTTTGCGGATGTACCTGACCGGTCAAATCGCCACGTCACTCAATTAGAAAAGCACTTTAAAACACAAATGCAGGAAGGCGAATGCGAGATTATTCAGCAGTTAAAAAAAGAACTTACAGAATACTTTAATGGCGAACGCAAAACCTTTGATGTTGCTTTAGATTTTCGTGGTACTGAGTTTCAAGAAAAAGCATGGGATGCTTTATTAAAGATCCCCTATGGAGAAACACGATCTTATAAAGATCAAGCCATTGCAATCAAACAACCAACAGCGGTGAGAGCCGTTGCAGGTGCCAATAACCGCAATAAAATATCTAT
>CALFUP010000081.1 GCA_937929875.1 uncultured Cocleimonas sp.
CATATTGTGGCTAAAGTATTAGAGCAGCCAAAAGTATTTGTTCATCGTGATTATCATTCACGAAATTTAATGGTTTTAGCCGACAATAGTTTTGCTAATAACCCAGGCGTGATCGACTATCAAGATGCGATGCTTGGGCCAGTTACTTATGATTTAGTCTCGCTATTACGTGACTGCTATATCCAATGGCCAAATGATCAGGTTGAAGCTTGGGTGTTAACTTTCAAGCAGATGCTTGTTAGATCAGACACCACTTTGGATGTGAGTGATGATCAATTTATCGAATGGTTCGATTACATGGGGCTTCAACGTCATATCAAAGTACTCGGTATTTTTGCTCGTTTAAATCATCGCGATGGCAAGTCAAACTACTTAAATGATTTACCTCTCACCTTGGAATACATGCTGCAAGTAGCAAAAAAATACCCAGAGACAAAACCACTATACGACTTGTTTATTGATTGGCAGATTCCGCAACAGATTGGCAAAGTAGCGTCAAGATGAAAGCCATGATTCTAGCCGCAGGTCACGGCGAAAGGATGAGACCTCTTACTGATCACACTCCCAAACCATTGCTTGAAGTTGGTGGTAAAGCTCTGATTGTTTGGCATATTGAGAATCTAAAGCATGCGGGTTTCTCTGATATTGTTATCAACATTGCATGGTTAGGAGATCAAATCCCCAAAGCCTTGGGTGATGGATCTAAGTTCGGTGTGAACCTTCAATATTCCGATGAGCAACAACAAGGCGCACTTGAAACCGCCGGTGGAATTGTAAAAGCCTTGCCTCTGCTGTCCGAAGAGCCTTTTCTAGTGGTAAACGGAGATGTTTGGTGTAATTTTCCGTATTCGAATATTAGCCCACTAGAAAAAGATGATTTAGCACATTTAGTGTTAGTCAATAACCCTAAGCATAATCCAAGCGGTGACTTTGGTTTAAGTGATCATGTTTTGAGAAGTAATGTTTTGAAAAGTAATGCTTTGAGAAATAATGCTTTAAGAAATGCACGCATTAGCGAAGAGGGCGGCGATAATCAAAAATTCACTTTCAGTGGAATCGGGTACTACCATCCAGATTTATTTAAAGACTTAGAGCAGGGTAAGCGTCCCTTAGCTCCATTGCTTCGAGAAAAAATGCGAGAGAATAAAGTTAGCGGCGAGCATTTTGCTGGTGATTGGCGAGATATTGGAACACCAGAAAGGCTGGAAGAGTTGAATTCGACACTCGTTATTGATTGATCACAATCGGTAAATATTACCCATGAACTTTAAATGCCCAGTATGTCATTCACCATTAGTTAGGAACAACAATAGCTATCACTGTGAATCGAATCATACCTTTGATCTAGCAAAAGAGGGTTATCTAAACCTATTACTTGCACAACACAGACGGAGTAAAAACCCTGGTGACGATGCCAATATGGTGAGAAGTCGTTATGACTTTCTAAATGCAGGATATTACGATTCACTGGCGAATTTCATTGCGGATAAAGTTAATTGTCACAATGATATTTTTTGCCATGATATGCACAACAATCAAGCTAACAATAGTGACGTTAATATAGAAAAAGCGTGCAACTTAATAGATATCGGTTGTGGAGAAGGCTTTTATCTATCAAAAATAAAAACAGCGGCTAGCGCTTCAAATAAATCATTATCTGTTGCTGGTATTGATATTTCCAAACCAGCCGTAAAACTAGCCGCCAAAAAGAAACTAAGCGACTTTCTTGCGGTTGCAAGCGCTTATAATTTGCCTTATTTTGATGATCAATTTGGTATCGCCTTATCCGTATTTTCTCCCGTAAGCCCCGAAGAGTTTTTGAGAGTCCTTAGCAAAAATGGCATTGTTATTTTGGTTGGTCCGGGAAAAGGGCACTTATCGGGCTTAGCTGAGAAAATATATGACAATGTTGTCGCCCATGAGGGTAACTACAAGGTTTTGGGTGATTCAGAGCAATTCGAATTAATTGAACAACATGACATTAATGAAGTGATTGAGGTTCAAGGTAAACATATTATCAATTTACTGATGATGACTCCCTACTATTGGCACACCAAGCCAGAACAACAAAAAGAGCTGTCTGAACTGGATACGTTAAGTACACCAATTCATTTTCAAATTAATATTTATAGAAAGTTATAGATAAAAAAACTCGAAATCAGCGCTGTAAGAGAACTGATTTCAAGTTGACTGTAATAACCGTTTCTACTTATTGTTGTTTGTTACTTTTTCTTCGTTCAGAGCGGTTTTTGCGCATAAGCTCTTCAAACTCATACATCTTTTCATAACCTAAAACATCTAGTAGTGCTTGACGATGTTGCGCTCGTAATACCTGTCTTTGTTCTCTATCTTTTTGACCTTTCTGGCGTAAAGCTTTTCGATCTGCGCGATGGCTTTCCATCAGTGTTTTGAGACTACTTGCAGTAGTATCTTCTAATTGTAAACTAGCAACTACTTGATCTATGTTCGGACCTTTATTGCCTTTTTTCTGGTCTGCGCTAACACTGCTAGTTAAAAGTGCGGTAATAATTACTGTTGATATTATTGTTGATATTATTGTTGATTGTAATGTTGGTATTAGTGTTTTCATATTCATTCCCTACTGACCTCTTTGTTTAAGAGGTTTTATTATCGTTGTGGAATAAGTAAACAATTAGGATGAAATATGTAAATCATTAAAGGCAATGTAAAACTTTGTAAGGTAATCACAAATTAAATAGGTGATTATTTAGATTAGGAAAACCTTCAAAAAGTAGTGGGGTGTCATTTTTTACTTTCTAATCCCTTGATAACGATAACCCACACCGTATACAGATTGAATTAACTCCTCTTCTAATTCAAAATTGACTAACTTTTGGCGTAGCTTTTTAATATGGCTATCGATGGTTCTATCGCTGACTATTCGCTGATCGGAATAACCATGAGTCATCAATTGATCGCGTGATAAAATTTTTCCTGAGTGATTCATTAGAGATTGAAGTATTTTGAATTCGATAGAAGTAAGGCTTAAACTCAACTGTTGATAATTTACGGTGTAGCTTCCTTCATCGAGAAAAATATCATCGTCAGAGGTGTTAACGTTTTGGTCACTAGTCTTTTGCGTTCTTCGCAAAATAGTTTTAATTCTAGCCATCACTTCACGTGGGCTAAAAGGCTTGCAAATATAATCGTCTGCGCCTAATTCTAAGCCGATTAATCGATCAATCTCTTCTACTTTAGCAGTCACCATAATAATGGGTGTTTCAGAGTTTTGTCGAACCGTCTTGCAAAGGGTTATTCCATCAACTTCAGGCAGCATAAGGTCGAGTAAAATCAGTTGAGCCTGGTTGTGTTTCAACCATTCTTGTGCAGTTCTACCGTTGTGGATTAAATGTGTTTCGTAGCCCGCTTGGTGACAATAATCTTGTAATAAAGCCGCGATTTTCACTTCATCTTCAACAATTAAAATAGGTGCCTGCATAGTTTTAATCCTTTTTGTCTTTATCTAAATACTTATTAAGAGTTGGACTAGCATTTTTAATATTAAGAGATCTTTGCTTGAGAGACATGACGGATTGAAAATGCTTAGATTCCTCATATTCTCTTTGAAAATTCGCTCAATAACCCTGCAATTAAGCTCAATTTTATCGCGCCATTCTCACGTGCTAAGGACTCATTAAATCAGGTATTTGCATTTTTAAACGTCATTACAAAAGTTATTCCGCCGAGCGAGGAATGCTCAGCAATAATGCTTGCATCATGGGCTTCTACAATATTTTTACAAATAGATAAGCCTAAGCCAGAGCCACCTGCATTTCTATTTCTAGATTCTTCGACTCTATATAAACGCTCAAATAAATTATCAAGTTCTACGTCAGTCACCCCAGGCTTTGAATCAGACCATTCTACGATAATATTCTTATGCAGTTGTTTAATCGTTATCACCAGCTGCCCAGATTCTAAAGTGTAATGTTGGCTATTCGTAGCAAGATTAGAGAATAGTTGTTCTAAACGCTGAGCATCAGCGATCACTATTAATTCATCATCCATGGCATCGAATTTAACAGCGATGTTCTTTATTTTAAATTGATGCTCATGCTTTAGCAGAATACCTTTCACTAATTCCACAATATTTACAGGCGCTTTTATATAATTTAAGGCTCCAATATCAGACAGAGATAATTGATGAAGATCGTTAACAAGGCGACTCAAACGCAAGGTTTCGTTATGTAATGAATTTACTGACTCGATATTCATCTCTCGAATACCATCCTGTATTGCTTCGATCTCACCTTGCAACACGGCCACAGGTGTTCTCAATTCATGTGAAATATCAGATACCCAGCGCCTTCTACTCAGCCGATTATCTTCCAATGTTTTGCCAAGCAGATTCAGCTTATGGCTTAATTGGCCTAACTCATCATTACTTTTATCTAAACTCTGGGGAGAAAAATCACCAGAAGTTAACAAACCTGCTTGATCACCAATCTTGTTAATGCGAGAACGTAAATAGGTTGCCAATAAAGCAGTACCGATAAGAATAATACCCAAAGCTAATAACGCAATTTTTAAAAAGGCGTTGTTTTGATATTGAATAAATTGCTTGTCCAACTCGTCTGTAAATTGTGTAAAAGGTTCGAATTGTAGAAAACCAACCACTTTACCTTCTGTACTTATATTCTTTAAAATCGCAGTTGATGATTCTAGAGGGGCTCCACCGCCACCCATGACGTAATTTTTATTGCCATCTAAAAGCACTAGATTTTTAGGCGGAGGTTGGCTGTTACGACGAGGCGGTGATCTTTCTCCCCTAAACTCATTTCTAGGAGGTGGTCTGCTACCCTCACGTGCTTTTTTTCGCGGAGGAGGTCGATCAAAAAGGTGATCGTTAGGTCTTGGCGGGCGTAAATCACTTTTCTCTTTTGTTGCTAGATCATTGATTATTTGTAGAGAGTTATCTACTCGCATATCACTTAAGGGATTATTGCCCCTAGGGAGTGGTGATTTTGAGCGTTGATTAAACCTGTGCCAAAGTCGTCTATTGCCACGAATGAATTCCCAGTCATTGCTCTCTTGGTAACCTTCAATAAGGTTACTTGCTAGACCATTTAAACGATTTGATTC
>CALFUP010000082.1 GCA_937929875.1 uncultured Cocleimonas sp.
ATCCATTTTATTTCATAATTAAGCTTATGCTTATCGAGTAATGCTTCGACACGTTGTTTTAATTCTTCAGGGGTAATTTCTGTAGAAAATCTAAAGTTGAATATCATCTTTAGCGTTCCGGGAATAACATTCGTCACTCCAGTGCCAGAATGTAGATTAGATACTTGAAAGGTAGTAGGCGGGAAGAAATCATTGCCCTTATCCCATTCCATATGGGTTAACTCATCTAACATTGGAGCCGTCAAATGAATCGGGTTTTCTGCTAGATGAGGGTACGCAACGTGCCCTTGCTTACCATTGATTTGTAACCAACAACCTAGAGAACCACGGCGACCGTTTTTAATAACGTCACCCACCTGGGTTGTCGATGAAGGTTCGCCCACCAAACACCAATCAATTTTTTCGTTACGGGACTCTAAAGTTTCGATGACTTTTACCGTGCCATCGGTTGCTGGACCTTCTTCGTCACTGGTAATTAAATAAGCGATAGAGCCTTTGTGATCTGGATAGTCCTTGATAAAACGTTGGCTAGCGACGGTAAATGCAGCAATGCCACCTTTCATATCCGCCGTGCCACGTCCGTAAAATTTACCCTCACGTATTTTGGCTTCAAAAGGATTATCGTCCCATTCTTCAACGGGGCCAGTTGGTACAACGTCAGTATGGCCAGCAAAACAGAAGAGGGGAGCTTCGGTGCCTTTACGTAACCATATATTTTCTACTTCACCAAAATTCATTTTTTCAGCAACAAAACCGAAGGGTGCTAACTCGTTTATCAACAAATCTTGGCAACCTTCATCTTTGGGTGTGACAGAAGGGCGTGCGATTAATGCGGTGGCTAATTCAAGTGTTTTAGATAATGGTTTGTTCGACATATTGATAGTTTGGCTCGAAGTGAGTTAATTGGTGATTCGCTATTAGTGATTAAAAAATTCAATCGGTTGGACGAGTGGTTTTCAGCATTGAAGTTGTTATCAAAACCTTGGAAATATGAATGATTGCAGAGATTATTTACACCACATTATCCGTATAACTATTTTCTGAAAAGCCAATAAGTACTTTATCTGATAGCTCTAAGACAGGGCGTTTGATGATTGTGGGCTGATCTTCAGCAACAATCAAAGCCAAAGTTTCATTCATGTTTTCCTTGGTTTCATCAGGGAGATTACGCCAAGTCGTACTGCGTTTATTAATGACTTTATCCCAGCCTAATTCTTTTATCCAAGCGCGTAATTGAATAGGATTTAATCCGTCTTCACGAAAGTCTTTGAATTCATATTCGATGTTTTTTTTATCTAGAAAAGAGCGGGCTTTTTTAATCGTATCGCAGTTCTTAATGCCGTACATGATGATCATAGAATCGATTTTCAATGAGTAAAAATGGATACTATAATCACACCCCCCCACTTTTACGAGGTTTTTGTTTCTTAATACTTAAGAAAATCTCGCCCTTGTGGGTCTTCGGTGTTGCATTTTGTTGATATATCTATTGCAAAGACATAGAAAGATTTCATTAATAGAAAACTACTCAAAAAGTAGGGGGGTGTCATTTTCTATTTAGAAAAAACGCCTTAAAGCCTTGTATTTAGGTGCTTTAGAAATTGGTTGATTTAAATGTTCCGTAATTCCCCAGCACCCATAGAACTGACAGGTTCTGGGGGCAGAGAAAGCCACAAACAATCCGCCATTGGTGATTCTGTCCCAATTTTGTAAAAACTCAATATAGAATTTTTCCATCGGGTGTGCACGATTAGCTCCAATTAAAAAGGGATTAGGATGATCTTTGGTTGAGCGTGTTCCTGGTGCTGTAAGATGTTGTCCACCTTCATATGCGACTAAACCGACGCCATATTTTTTAGCCATGTCCATTTGTACTTGGATCATTTTGTAGACGTTGTTCATGGAATATGGATTTTTTTTATCATCTTTTAATAAAGCAAATACACTGGGTACACTATTTACGCCGCCTAACGCTTTTTTATGCACGAAGAAGTAGGGAGCAATCGCCATTACATCAACACTTTTGAACGCATTTTTATGCTCCATCACCACAGGTGTCATATAGCGATTGGCTGACCATGCGCCCATGACTCTCACTAAGCGTTGAGTATTACCGAAGACTTGCTGGAAGATCCTAAAAATTTCTACCGAGCGTTGTGAATAATATTTTTGTCCTGCAACATTAGGATCAGCATCCAAACGAAGTTGCGTTCCCATCTTTTTAGCATAATGCATTTGTAAAAAAGCAGAGTTCCACGCTTCGTTGGTGTATTCGATATAGGCTTTTAGATTGGGGCGAAGATTCTGTTGTATATATCGAGCATACTGCTGCACGAAATTATTATCAGCGGCATGCGGTAGATTAAACCAAGGGTCTTTGTTCAATACATTTGCCAGTTTAACCATCACTGATAGTGGCGCACCACGAGTGCCTTCATGTCCTGCCCACGTGGCTTTGCTCATGTTAGGCATTTGATCCCATCGTGAGATCGGGTTGCGCGTAATACCTGAAAAATTCATCATACGGATGACTTTAAAATCTTTCATAAACCTTAAGTAGTCAGGGTTAAAGATTATTTGTTCGTGATGCTTTTCAAATGACTGATAGTTTCCTGGGCATTGATTTGCCGCATTCACTCTTTTGAATGGGTTATTTGCGCAAATACCACCTGGCATTAAGACGCGGATGTTACGAAGGTAGTTACGCGGCTCCGAACGCTTAATCAGCAAAGCCACTTGCATGAATTTATCATGGCCTGAGCGAAAGTCTACAATATCTCTACCTGGTTCAGATCGAATGACTTTAGCATCACCTTCATAGGCAAGCTGCCCTTCACCATCATAAAGAACGGTATATTGACCTTCTGGAAGTGTGCCAGCAGGCAACCAATGAATCATATAACTGCCAGCCTTGCCGCCTTTTAAATCGCGTGGCCAACCGTCTTTATCGTAGCTTACATGTCCGTGGGTGAGTTTTTTGGCATCTTTAAAAGGCATCGCCATTTTGAATACGTTAACGAAAGGCGCGCTAGAATCAACGTGCATAATTTCATTAGTGTTCATGCCAACTGGGAGCTTAGCGTTTGCAACGCTGGGGCTTGCCCCCAAGACTATCCATTGTGTAACAATTAATAGTGTTGCGAAAATTCCTTTTTTAGCTAACCACATAATCTTTGCGCCCTTTTAATATGCCCTAGTTATATTTTTGTATTCGTTTTTTTTTATCTATTGTTTAGTTCAAAAGTTAAGCAAAAGGTTCTCGTTATCGTCGTTTATTTTTTCTTACTGGTTCTTGTCGATTTGTTATGAGGATCTTTTTTGTTTTTTCTGAACATCTGTGAAGGTGATAACTTAGCGCGTTTATCATTCTTTCCTTCAAAGGGGTTATCACCCGTTTTAAATTCAATTTTTACCTGGGTGCCTTTGAGCTTTAAGGTCTCGCGGAAATAGTTCATCAAGTAACGTTTGTAACTACCAGGTACACGATTAGTCTGATTTCCATGAATGATCACTGTAAATGGATTGCTACCGCCCTGATGAGCATAGCGTAATTTAATTCTACGAGTTGCTACAATAGGCAGTTGGTGAGCTTCTGTAGCCGTCTGCAAGATTCTAGTCATACGAGCTGTCGGCACGTCTAACATTGCAGAATCATACGCTTCATGAACAGATTTATACAGATGCCCAACACCTGTGCCATGTAAAGCTGAGATAAAGTGCTTATCGGCAAAATCTAAGAAAGGGAGCTTTACCTCCAACTTCACTTTGATTTGATCTTTGGCATATTCATCCAAACCATCCCATTTATTAATGGCGAGAACTAAGGATCTTCCTGCGTCTAAGATTAATCCGAGTAAATGAGCATCTTGATCAGTAATCGTTTCATGCGCATCTAGCAACATAATCACAACGTGTGATTTTTTAATCGCCTCTAGCGTTTTGATGATACTAAACGTTTCGATACTTTCTTTTACTTTTGCACGACGACGAACACCAGCCGTATCAATTAAGGTATATTTTTGACCATCACGTTCGTACGGTACATAAATACTGTCACGAGTAGTACCAGGCTTATCAAAAGCAACCACGCGCTCTTCACCCATAATTCGGTTGATTAGGGTTGATTTACCGACATTAGGACGGCCCACAAAAGCGATGCGAATACTGTCAGCATGTTCTTCAGGAATTTCCTCTTCTTCTTCAACCGGGAATTTTTCGAGAAGCTTGGTAATCATGCTAGTAACGCCACGACCGTGCGCAGCCGCAATAGCAAATACTTCTTTGAAACCTAACTGATAGAATTCAGATTTAGCTTGCTCAGGGTCAACCGCATCAGTTTTATTAACCACAAGATAAACCGTTTTACCGGCTTTACGCAATCTGTCTGCAACAAGATGATCGGCAGTGGTTAAACCTTCTCTGCCATCAACCATAAATAAAACAGTGTTTGCCTCATCTACCGCCAACCATGTTTGGTTCGCCATGTACTCATCAATACCTGCATCATCACCACTTAAACCTCCCGTGTCGATGACAAGATAGTCTCTTTCCCTTTGACCTTCTTCACCAAAACCCTCATCAGTTCCAAGAACACCTTGACCATATTTACGATCACGCGTTAATCCAGGAAAGTCAGCAACAAGTGCATCTCTCGACTTGGTTAAGCGATTAAATAAGGTGGATTTTCCAACGTTGGGACGTCCGACTAGAGCAAAAACAGGTTTCATTTGATTTTAACTATTCTAAAGGTAAGTTTTGGTGCAGTAGGATACCAAATTGTGCTTTGTATAGATATTAAAACTAAATGTGATAGCGGCCCCAAATTTGCGTAAATGGTGATGTTTTTCTATAAAAAGTGTAAAAAAAGAGGGGGGAGTGTTCGACATACTTCGATGAAGCTTAGTGCAAGTGCCCAACAGGACAATAATTTTAATCAACCTTTTCAATCTCAGTACCTTTTTATAGCCGGATATTCATGCATAATTCAAATATGAACGCCCAACCAAACCTAAAAGAGTCATTACAAAGTAATAACGATGATTTACATCAACAATATGTAGACGGTGTAGATATTGCTGAGATTCTGAAGTCACGCAGTCAAATCATTGATGGCTTACTTAAGCAGATGTGGCAAAAACATCAGTTAGATATTCTAGGTTCTCTTTCTTTAATCGCCGTCGGTGGTTATGGTCGAGAGGAGATGCACCCTGCATCTGATGTAGATTTATTGCTGTTGTTAGCCCATGAGCCGAATGAAAAAACGGAAGCTCAATTAACCGGTTTTGTTACTGAACTTTGGGACTTAGGCTTAGAGATTGGTCATAGTGTTAGAACATTAGATGAATGTATCGATGAGGCTAAAACTGACTTAACGGTAATTACTAATTTAATTGAATCCCGTTGTCTATGTGGTGATATTGATTTATATAGGAATTTACACGCTCAAATATCGACTGAGAATATCTGGTCTAGCAAAGACTTCTTTCTAGCTAAAATAGCAGAGCAAGATAATCGTTATATACGCTTTGGTGATACAGCTTATCGAGTTGAACCCAATCTTAAAGACGGCCCAGGTGGCTTGCGTGATCTACAAATGATTGGTTGGATTGTGCTACGTGAGTACGGTGTTTACTCTTTGAAGGAGTTTAGTAAAGCTGATGATAATGACTTACTCAATACCGAAGAATATTTGTCTCTAATTGAAGCGCGCGATTTTTTATGGAAAGTCAGGTTCGTATTGCATCGTTTGACAGGGAGAAAAGAAGACCGTTTGTTGTTTGATCATCAACGTCAGCTTGCGCACAGCTTTGGTTATACCGTAGATGAAAAAAATCAGTCTATCGAAGCGTTTATGCAACGCTATTATACAACCATCACTAAGCTAGAGCGGCTCAATGAAATGTTTTTAGGGATGCTGCGTGAGCGTATTTTAGAAGATGTTCACGTATCATCTAAGCCTATCAACTCGGCTTTTAATAACAAAAATAATTATTTAGATATTCGCCAAAAAAGCTGTTTTAAAGCACACCCCCCCACTTTTTTAGAAGTCTTTCATTTATTGCAGTTGCATCCAGAACTTAAAGGATTAACACCAGAAACGATTCGAGAGTTGAGGCGTAATCTTTCTTCTATTAATGATCATTTCAGAGAGGATACGAATAATAAAGCGTTATTTATCAAAATAATATCGCAAGCTAAGAGAGTAAATTTTGTCCTGCGTAGAATGAATCGTTATGGTGTGTTGGCCGCTTATATTCCCGCCTTTGCCAATATTGTAGGTCGTATGCAATATGATTTATTCCATGCATTTACAGTTGATGATCATACTTTGAATGTTGTGAGAAATATTCGCCGTTTAAGCACGCGACAAGGTGCAGAGGATGATCCGTTGTGTAGTGAGATTTTTAGAAAAATGGAAAAGCCAATGATCTTGGTATTGGCAGGCATTTTTCATGATATCGCAAAAGGTCGAGAAGGAAGTCATTCAGAGTTAGGCGCAATAGATGCATTGAAATTTTGCCAATCACATCATTTAGATGAAGCTGATGCAAAGATGGTAAGTTGGCTGGTTGAGCAACATCTGTTGTTAAGTGGTGTTGCCCAACGTAAGGATATTAATGATCCGGAAGTCATTGAGGCTTTTACCCAAAGTGTTAATACACAGGAACGTTTGGATTATTTGTTTGTATTGACGATTAGCGATATTAAAGGAACGAATCCGACTCTTTTAACGAGTTGGAAGCATTCTTTATTAGAAGAGTTATACCAAAATGCGACTAGGTTTTTACAACAGCGAACTAGCAATGAAATCGATGGACAATCTATAAAGCAGGATCTTAAAGCTCAAATTGAAGAGAAAAAAGGTGCTGTTTTGTCTCAGTTAAATAAACAGGGTGACTTTGTCAGTAATTGCCTGAGTTTTTGGAAGCGTTTTAATGACGATTATTTTCAACAGTTTTCCAAAGAACGACTGCTGTGGCATGTGCAGGAAATCGCAAATAAACAATTTTCGGGCAATGTTGTACGGGTAGCAGACAGCCATAAGAATGATATTACGGTGCTACTTATTTATGCCAAAGATCAAAAAGATTTGTTCGTGAAAGTTACTTCAGCTATCGAGCAACAACGACTAAATATAGTCGGGGCAAGTATTACGTCGAGTAACGATGATTATGATTTACATACGTTCTATTTATTGAATAGAGAGGGGAGCATGCTAAAGAATACTGATGATAAAAAGCAGTTATTAGAGTCAGTTACAAAAAATCTTCAGCAAAGCCAATTATCGTATAATTTTTCGCACCACCGAATGCCACGACAATTGAAACATTTTGATACGCCAACCCAAGTTAGTTTTGCGCTTAATGAAAAGCTACAACAGACCATTATTTCGATAAAAACTGCCGATAGCGCAGGGCTTTTGACTAGGATTAGTGAAGTGTTTAGTCAGCAAGGATTAACCATTCATGCCGCAAGAATTACTACTCTGGGTGAGATTGCAGAGGATATTTTTCAGGTCACTACCCACAGCGGCAAGATGATTATTGATGATGATAAATATCGTGAGATCGAAAAAGCGTTAAAAGAAAAGTTAGAAGCTTAACACTAAGGAATAATATTCGTTTGTTAAGCCCCCAAAAATCGAGGAGGACTTTTTGATTTATTTTGTATTTTCTAATTACAAACGATTAAGAGCTTTTAAAGCGTAAATAGAATCATTCTCTATATTGAAGTCTGACGTTGAATCTTCCCGATAGTCAATTCTCAATGGAGCACCGAAAGTAGTAGACTCTCTTTCTTTTCGTTCCATTTCTTCTGACGCTGTTTCAAGCCTGCTTGAATCAAGGTCTGTCCAAAAACTCTCTGATGTAACATCATAGTTAAAGGCAATACGCTCAAAGTTTCCTACGACAGTCATTTTCTCATTATGACTGGTTTCGATATCAGGGAAGAGATCGAATGTATGATTTATTTGAGTATGAGCCGCATTAAATGTTGTGTCTTTACTATAGCTTTGACTATCACTGTTTGAATTAATTGATTGATACACCTTAAATATGTCATCAACTACATTGTTTGTCGCTACTTTTTGCTGGATTACATTGACCACTGTTTTAAGTTTCAATGGATTTTGTATAAAACCCAAAATCGATGTAACACCGAGTACTAATGTAACTACAAGCACAGGATAGAAAACAGGCGAAGCCAAAGTGTCTTTGAAGCCGCTAATGCTATAAATCTCTGTTTTTCTATTACTTTGATGTTGTGTATTCATCTTTTAAAACTCTTTATTTTTATATTTTGAACAACTCTTATTTTTATTATTAGTATATTTTAAGAGGAGTTTGTTTCACCCAAAATAGACGAAACTTTACCATTGATCAATGATTTTACGCCGAACGGCTGAGCCTAAGCTGAATAACTGCGAAGAAATTTAATTTTTACTCTCTTTATCTCTCAATTGAAAAATAAAGGCTGAGTTTAATTATTAGAACTGCAAAGAGATATATGGAACTGCCATACAGGATTTTTCTCAACTATCTGTTTTTTTCTGGATAGATGCCAACATTCCACGCAGAATATTCATTTCACTGCGAGTTATCCCCGAGCGTGAATAAAGTCTTCTTAATCTTGGGATTAGATACCGTGGATTTTCAGGGTCTAGAAAATCAACATCTATCATGACCTGTTTTAGGTGCTCAAAATAACTTTCAAGATCATCTGCCGTTACCCAATCATCGTTACTGCTTTTACCTTCATTACTATTGGGTTGTTCGCTACTATGGCTTTCAGAATCGCTTTCAGTATCAATGGATGATTCAATATTTATGGCCGCAAGTCGGCATTCATATGACAAAATTTGTACTGCAGAGGCTACATTTAAAGAGCTGTAACCAGGATTTGTCGGGATATGTACTAAATGTTGACACAGCGCTAGTTCCTCATTCGTTAATCCAGAACTTTCACGACCAAATAAAACGGCTACTTTGGCATTTGCTTGAGAACTGGAGTGCTTCGCGATCAGTTCACCACAGCTACGGGAGTCTTGTATATCCCAGCTTAGGGTGCGTTCGTGGCGTGCGCTAGTTCCGACGACTAATTGACAGCCCGTAATAGCTTCACTCAGAGTGTCGACAATCGTTGCGTTGTCTAAAATATCAGTTGCATTGGATGACATTGCAACAGACTGTTCGTCTGGAGCTGATTTGGGTTTAACTAAATAGAGTTCTGATAAGCCCATTACTTTCATCGCACGAGCTGCGGCACCGATGTTTCCTGTGTGAGATGTCTGAATCATTACGATTCTAATGTTACGTAGAGTCCTTTCTATACTGTTATCCATAGTGTTTTTTAATGATCTCTCTAAACTGTTTTCTAGGGTGTTATTCGACATTTTTCAGGCTATACTCTCGCGGCTAAATTAATGCGCACTTTGCATTCAAAGTTGATGCTGGCATTATTAATCATAATTAAGCATTGTAACGTTATTTAGCATTATTATTTCAGCAAAAAATCAGGTAAAAAATTATGGATCCTATGTTAAATACAGCAATCAAAGCCGCTCATGCAGCGGGTGACATTATTGCGCGAAGTGCGGATAGGATTGAACAGCTTCAGATTGAAAACAAAGACAAGCATGATTTTGTCTCAGAAATCGATCGTTCTGCAGAACAAGAGATTATTGGTATTCTGAGAAGAGCCTATCCTGATCATTCATTTTTGGGTGAAGAGAGTGGTGAACACAAACCAAATGATGCAGCATTAGAAAAAGCACGAAAATTAAATCCAAGTGTAGAAGCTACTGAATATGAATGGATTATCGATCCTTTAGATGGGACTACTAACTTTCTTTATGGTATTCCGCATTATGCTGTTTCAATTGCATTGAAAAAAGACGGTAAGTTAGAGCAAGCAGTGATTTATGATCCTATGAAAGATGATACTTTCCATGCGACACGTGGCGGCGGAGCTTTTCTAAATAATCGTCGAATTCGTGTCACTAAACGTCTTTCATTAGAAGATGCTGTGTTAGCAACAGGTATTCCTTTTCGTCCAGAACAAGATGAAATGATGGACGACTACGTAAAAACCTTAAAGATTTTGAAAGTAGGCACAGCAGGTATTCGTCGCTTTGGTTCTGCCGCTCTTGATTTAGCCTATGTTGCTGCAGGTAGATATGATGGTTATTGGGAATATGGCCTAAAGCAGTGGGATATTGCGGCAGGTGTGTTGCTAGTTAGAGAAGCAGGTGGCATTGTTGGAGACCCAACAGGTGGAACATCACACATGACATCGGGTGATATTGTTGCAGCTAATCCGAAAGTATTTAAAGAAATGATTAAACGTGTTCACGGTATACTCAAATAGTTTAGGGACCTCTGATTAAGTCCAATATTTTTAAGCTTGCTAAAAGCGCCTGAAACTTCCATGAAGATCGCCGCAATAGGATGACTATTACGACTCACTTCATGAAACTTACAGACACTTTTTTCTGCCCTTAAATTATATCGACTTAATTAGAGATCCCTTAAATAAAACAAAAAGGACACCCCCCCACTTTTTGAATGTATTTTCATTGTTTTTTTATGAGTGATGATTGGTTGATTTGGTACAATCAGGTGGTGTTTTTATAATAATTACCCTAAGTAAGGTTTAAAAATGTTTGAAACTTACATACTTGCACTCACTACCTTTTTTGCAACGGTTGGACCCATCGATATTGCTGTCGTATTTGCTGGTTTAACCTCACAACGCAGTGCACATACCAAACAAAAAATAGCCTTTAAAGGCGTAATGGTTGCCACAGGTATTCTTTTGCTTTTTGCTTTGTTGGGCGAGGCTTTGCTTAGATCTTTGGGTATTACACTCCCTGCGTTACGCGTAGCAGGTGGAATCTTACTACTTTTGATTGGAATAGATATGGTGTTTGCCCGCCATTCAGGTGGTACGTCTGCAACTGCTGATGAAGTAGAAGAAGCAGAGGATAGCCAAGATATCAGTGTGTTCCCCTTGGCAACACCTTTGATTGCTGGCCCTGGGGCAATGGGTGCGATAATACTGCTAATGGCAAACGCAAAAGGTGATCTTCCTCAACAAGGCATGGTGATTTTAGGGCTTCTGAGTATTATGCTGCTCACCTATGTTTCGCTCATAGGAGCGAGTCAGGTGCATCGCGTCGTAGGAGTCACTGGCCTTCAAGTGGTCACACGAATTTTTGGTGTGATTTTATGTGCTTTGGCCGTTCAGTTTATGTTTGATGGTATTAAAAATAGCGGTTTGTTTTTGTAAGCCACATTCCAAAACTTTTCAAATCTCTCTTACCTCTCCTAGCTCATTTACCTCAAGAACAATAATAACTATGCAAAATCAAAATATAGCCCTTGGCGCATCGTTGATTATTTTATCTGAACTCGCTTTACTAGCGACAGGTATGATAATTAAAAGTATGTCTGCCGAAGTGCCAACTGAACAAATAGTCTTCATTAGAAACCTCATCGGTTTGTTTATCTTAGTTCCTTGGCTCATTAGAAAAGGCATTTCAAGACTTCATACTAAACATATTGGTTTGCATTTAGCGCGAGGATTAGTTGGTTTAACGGCAATGGTATGTTTGTTCTACTCTTGGGGTCATATGCCGCTTGCTCAAGCTTCTTTGTTAAAGCAGACCTCTCCAATTTTTATACCAATTTTTGCCTTCTTTTGGATAAAAGAAAGTATTGGTATAAAAACAATTATCGCTATTTTTATTGGCTTTGCAGGTGTAATTTTAATTATCAGTCCAACGGGTGATGATGCGCAGTTTAGTATAGTAATGATAATTGCACTTGCAGGGGCAATGTTAGCGGGTATGGCTAAAGTTATTATCCGTAAAATGAGCGTTACAGAAACACCAGGGCGAATCGTGTTTTACTTTGCATTAACTGGCACTATTATATCTGCTGTTCCTGCGATGTTAGCTTGGGTTAGTTTAAGCTGGGTACAATTTGGGTCTTTAGTCGCTATTGCTGGTTTCTCAACAATCGCTCAGTTATCAATCAGTAAAGCTTATAGTCATGCACCGGCAGGTCAGTTAGGTCCGTATACTTATACTTCAGTGGCATTTGCAGCCTTTTTTGGCTGGATGATTTGGGATGAGGTATTAAATTATACTACGTTAATAGGGATCCTAATTATTGTACTTTCTGGGGTATTGGCAATGACGGATAGACGTATTAGTAGAATTAAAGCTGAGCAAAAACAAATTGTGTTTGATAAATAGAAATAAGAATCCTAATTCATATGTATTTGATTTTAATGAGGACTTGGAAATTACTATTTCACTGTTTTACCGTGTTCGTTGATTTCTATAGTGGCAAAAAGTAGGGGGGTGTCATCTTTAAAGCCTGAACTAAGCTATTTTCTACGAATACATCCCGGAAAAGAACAGAGCATCTCAAAGACTAGGTTTGCCGCTAATAATGCAGTGTTTCCGGTTGTATCGTAGGGTGGAGATACCTCGACTAAATCAGCCCCTATTAAATTTAAGCCATAACAGCCTCGAATAATTTCTATGCCTTGAATACTGGTTAACCCCCCAGGTTCTGGAGTTCCGGTTCCGGGTGCAACAGATGGATCTAATCCATCAATATCGAAGGTCAAATAGACAGGAGTATCTGCTCCTATCTGCTCTCTGACTTCTTCCATCAAAGGGCTTAACGATTTATACCAACACTCTTCCACAGGGACAACACGAGCACCTTGTTCACGCGACCAATCAAAGTCATCTGCGGCATAGCCTGTGGTACGAAGACCAATTTGTACCATTTTTGTCGCATCGATTAAGCCTTCTTCAATGGCTCGACGAAAAATAGTGCCGTGTGCAATTTTTTCACCAAACATATGATCGTTAATATCGGCATGGGCATCGATATGGACTAAAGCCATTTTTTGACCGTGCTTTTTTCTTAAGGCGCGTAATATAGGGAGTGAGATTGTGTGATCACCCCCTAGCGAGATAGGCTTAACATTATGCGTTAAAACTTCATCGTAGAAGGCTTCGATAAGATCAATGGATTTGAGTAGATTGAATGTATTAAGGGCAACATCACCAATATCAGCTATTTGAAAGGAATCAAAAGGAGCGGCTTGAGTTGCCATACCATAGGGTCTGACCATTGCTGATTCTGCACGTATTTGTCTGGGGCCAAAACGCGCGCCATTACGGTTGCTGGTGCCAATATCTAAACCTACGCCGATGATAGCCATATCAAGGTTTTCAGCAGTTGCTTGAGAAGGTAGACGAAACATGGTGCTTGGACCATGAAAACGAGGCATTTCGTTTCCGCCTAAGGGTTGATTGAAATTCTTAGAACTGTCATCACTCATTTAATTTCTCGTATTTAAAGCTACAAAAAGTAGGGGGGTGTCATTTTTTTACTTTAGTTGTTTTGATATAGCTTAAGCAGAGCCTAAACCTTATCAAATCAATGTATTCAGCTTTTAGTGTAGTAGAGGATTCGGTTGAGATATATTTTAAAGGTAGTAAATTTGATTTGAGAATAACTGCCCACAACTAAACCCAAGTAGTATTTAGTAAAATAGATAAAAATGAGTGCTAACAGATCCTCCTAACTTTTCTCATCTGAATTAGGGGAGTAACTAATTTCTAATAAATGACGTTCACCGTCAACAAAAGGCACATCAAGCATCGTGTTGTTTACCAACTGATATTGTTTAGGTAAGTACTGCATCTCGCCCTTTGGAAATTGCCCCTTCATTGCGTAAAGCATTCCTTTCTCAGATAAATGCGTTGATGAAGCTGTGACAAAATCAAACACTGAGGCAAAGGCGCGGCTGATAACAGCGTCAAATTTTTGAGGAGCAACCCATTTCTCAATACGAGCCTGAGAAACTGAGGCGTTTTTCAAACCAAGTTCGATAATTGCTTGTTGCACAAAACGTGTCTTTTTGCCGTTAGTGTCTAAAGACATGAAGAGGCGGTCGGGTTGCATGATCGCTAACGGAATTGTGGGTAAACCTGCGCCACTGCCAACATCCAGACAATTCTCACCTTTTATGTGGTTTGCGACGACAAGACTATCAAAAATATGCAGAGGGATCATATCTTTTGGATCACGAACTGAAGTCAGGTTGTACGTTTTATTCCAACGGTCGAGCATTTCAATATATTGTTTTAATTGCTTAAGTTGCTTTTCATCAGGATGACAGTCGAGGGCTTCAAGCCCAGCTTGCCATAGGTTTTCGTGTGACATATCCATGTAAAAAGTCTAACTCGCTTTTTGGTAACGATGCTTTTTTAAATGCACCAATAAGATTGAAATAGTCGCAGGCGTGATACCTGGAATTCTTGATGCTTGACCAATCGTTGTTGGCTTTTGATCTTCGAGCTTTTGCCGGGCTTCGTTAGACAATCCACCTTTGATGACGCCATAATCAAAATCAGCAGGTAAATGCATTTCTTCATGATTCTTTTGCTTATCGATTTCTAGTTGTTGGCGATCAATATAGCCTGCATATTTGAATTGCACTTCGACTTGTTCTGCAACTTTCGGATCTGCGACAGCAGGACCAAATTTTTCAATAGACATCAAATCGAGATATTTGATATTTGGACGGGTTAGTACCTCATTGAGTTTATAAGCACGCGTCAATCCACCTTTAAATAGGGTTTCTTTTTGTTCGTCATTAAGATCAGAGGGTTGGATAACCGTATCTCGTAAACGCTGCATTTCAAGCTCAACTTGCTCACGCTTTTCATTGAAGGCTCGCCAACGTTCTTCATCGACTAATCCCATCTCGTAACCTAATTCAGTAAGACGTAAATCAGCGTTATCTTCACGCAATAACAAACGATGTTCAGCACGGCTGGTGAACATTCGGTAAGGTTCTTGAGTGCCATG